>CAYXWT010000030.1:0-9346 GCA_964468895.1 uncultured archaeon
TATAATTCTATGAGGTAATATTTTTAATAATTAGTAAATGGCGAAGTTGGGTTATTAAATAAAAATAATTATAAATAGTCCTCAACAGAAAATATATATATAAAAAGGTGATATTATGGATTTTAAAAAAAGATATTTAAAAATCACAGTAATTTTAATAATTTTATTTACATTAAGCTTAAACTTAATTTATGCAAAAGATCTTATTGTAACTGGTTGTGTAAAAGATAAATTAACTAATGAACCATTTAACTTTATAAGAGTAGATTATCAAATTGATCAAGGGCCAAACTCTAAAAGTTCAGATATGATGTATTATATTACCAATGATGCACTTAAAGATGATTTAAATGCATATGAACCTGAAAGACCAAACAGTTCATTTGGTGGAAAAATATTACTAAACAATAATGGTTGTTTTAAATTTAGTATTTTTGATAATGTATTTAATATAAATAATTTTTATGGTGCTAGTTTTTACTTTAGAGACGAACGTGTAACTACTCCAGCACCTTTCTTTACAATTAGTCATAACTATGTAGATTACAACTATTTAGGGAATGAAATTAACTGGGAATATGCTTTAAGTAAATCAGATGATATTTTATCTCCAACAACAGTTCTTAAAAACATTACAAATGATATTGATGACTATAATGTAACTCTAGGAGATATATATCAGTACCCTAGCGCAGTAATGGTGTTAAATTCAGATATCCCAGTAACATTATTTGTAAAATATTTTGAAGAAGGTGAAAGAACTAATGGGTCTGGAAATTCAGGATTAAAAGAAGGCCATATTGTAAGAGGAGTAGTACCTATTGCAATTGATTGTTTTATAGAAAATGTTGATGAGAATGGAAATTTATATCAATCGCCTTATTTTAATGCACCAATAGGTACTAAATTAGTAGTTGCCAATTTTGATAATAATATTTATTCTATTGAATTCTTTACAAATAATAACTATACAATACAGAAAAAAAAATTAACTATAGGGGATCGTACTATCAAAATTAAATATGGTTCAGAAAAGGATTATAATTTAAGTATCTCAAACGAAGTAACACAAGATAATAAAGTGATAACAAAAGAAATGAAACTAATGATAAAAGATAATAAAAATCAAAATAGTGTTAAAGAAATTGAATTAAAATCAATAGTTAAGATTTTAGAAGAAAACAACATAGATTCAAAACAAATTAAAAATAAAGAGATAATTATTAAAAAAATAGATAATTCAGATAAATTAGAATATACTTTTGGCTTAGAAAAAAGATTTAAATTGTTCAACATTATCCCATTATGGAAATATACAGAAAATAAAATATTTAATGCAGAAAAATAAAATTATACATTTTGGCAGAAATTGAACTAAAAGTCAAAAGTAGAGTTTTATTTTAGTAACCATTCGTATATAGGAATCATTTCTATAGTTTTTCCATTTATTTCTATTTTCTCTTTATATTCATAAGTTATAATTTCACCATAATCTAAATTAAATTTATTTAAAGCAGATAACAATCCTTCAATCTCTCTTTTTCTTGTATCTGCTTTTTTAAAAGCATAACAAACTTGTAATGCTTTAACTACTTTTCTATTATTCAACACTAAAAAATCACATTCTTTATTATCTTTATCTCTATAATAATAAAAATTAGATTTAGGATTATTTCTCCATAATTCAATAAAAACTTGATTTTCTAAAAATCTAGGTTCTCCTATTGAATATCCAAACCCAATTTTATTTAATAAACCATTATCAATACAATAAAATTTTTTTGAATATTTATTTAATTTTTGTAAAGATGAAGAAAATCTTTTTACTTCGAAAATTAAATATGTTAACTTAAGATAATCTATATAATTTGATATAGTAGTGATATTTTTAATATTAAAATTATCTTTTAATGATTTATAAGTAAATTCATTAGTTGATAAAGATATAACATAATTACAAAAATCTTTAAATAAAGAAATATCTTTTATTTTAAATCGTTCAATTATATCTTTTGATACAATGTCAGAATAAATATTTAATAAAATAGAGGTATCATTTGCAATAACTACTTCTGGAAAACCCCCACATTTAAAATAATTTTTAAATTCTCTTATTATTTTGGTTTTAGTTTTTGTAGAATCCAAATCAATTTTTATATTTTTATATCTTAAATATTCTTTAAAAGAAAAAGGAAATAAAGTTTTATCAATATGTCTTCCTGTTAAATAAGTAGATAATTCTTTGCTTAACATATTTGAGTTTGAACCAGTTACAAAACATTTATAACCAATTTTTTTCATTCTATTTACAAACTTATTCCAATTTGGTAATCCTTGTATTTCATCAAAGAAAAAAGCTTTTCTTTTTCCAAATTTTTCAAGAAATGTTTCATACAATAATTGAAAATCTTCTGTAGTAAATTTAGAAATTCTTTCATCAGAAAAATCAAAATAATAAAAATCATCTTTATAATATAGATTAATTATCTGTTCTAAAAGAGTAGATTTACCACACCTTCTGACCCCTGAAATAATTGAGATGGCTGGATTTTTCACAAAAGAGTTTATATTTTTTAAATCATCTCTTAAAAGGGTATCTAAAACTCCTTTTAAATCTTCATATTGATCAGTAATTACATTTCTTAAATATTCTTTGTTCATAGCTATCACAAATATAATATACTATAGAAATATTTATAAATATAATCTATTAGTAAAAGAGAATAACCTACATTATAGTCTATTTACAAAATAAGAAATAAAAGTCTTTGACAAGAATTGAACCAAAAGTTAAAAATGTCCTTTTTTTATTTTTGTAATATAATTAAAATTAGATGTTACAAGTAATTAATGTTGTAATTGCCTTCATTGAAAATAAATTTTGATAATACCTTTCTATTTTGTATCTACTGGTAATTTCAACATTACCTATTATTGGTTTTTCACCTAATATAAAATCAGCTTTTTTCTTTGTCATACCTGTCTGAATTAAATTATAATTTTCGTTCATAATTCCGCTAAAGTTTAAATCTACTTCAAAAGTATTAACATCACTACCTGGATTATTTTCAGTGCTAGTCATACCTATAATCAAAGCAATAATAATTATTAAAATAAGTATTATAACAGGTAAGCCAAATATAATTATTAAAATCCATGCCCATAATGGCATTGGTTTTTTATTAGAATTATTGGAATTACTACCAGTCCCTTTTTTTAGAAAGTCATTTTTTTTAGCACCACAGTTAGAACAAACTGTTGCATCTTTAAAAATTTCTTTACCACATTCCCAACAATAAATCTTATTCATATTTCACACCAAAACATTTTAAATTGTAAAAAATATTTTCCCACACAATCTATTTTTCAAAAATAAAAAAATCTTTAAAAGATTATTTTAAAACCATTCAATATTCTTGAATTTAAACTTGGTTCCAATTAATATTAAATCTATAAGCCACCAAATACTAAATCCACCAAAAGTTAATAATTTTAAAATTCCAAGTCCAACATGACCCATAATAAATCTATCTACACCTATACATCCAAAAAAGATAGACATAATTAATGTTAATGTCCAATTTACTTTCTTTGTATTACCGTTATTTTCAAATTCATCTTTTTGATTTCCATTTTTTACTGGTGCTCCACAATGAACACAAATATCTGAAGAGTCTGATATTTTTTTACCACATTCTCTACAATATATTAAAGCCATAAATATCACAATTTAAATTTTAATTTGAAGATTTTGTTTACATCTAGTTTTACTATAATTATTTACTTATTTTACTAATCCATTTTTCATAATCTTTATGACTTTTAAAACAATCTATAAAAATCAATGTTTTTCCTTCAATTTTATATATTAATCTCGCAGAAGTAGTTATTTTTTCCACAAAATAAGGAAGACCATATTTTAAATGCTTTCTAGAGATATCTTCTTGTTTTACTTTTTCAATTTTTTTGATAAACCTTTTCTGTAAATCTTTTGGAAATTCATCTAAACTATCAAAAAAATTAGGAGAATACTCTATTTTAAAACTCAAGTTTATCACTTATATTAAATGACTATATTTTTTTTTAAAATCTTCTTCTGAATAAAGCTTTTTTCCAGATTTTTTAATATCTTTTAAATCTCTTTCTACTGCCTTTCCTACTAATTTTAATTCTTCCTTTGAAATATCATTATTTAAATATCTTCTGCTTAGTTCTATTACGCCTAATCTTACTATTTCAGATCTTGTATTAAAATATCCTTCTTTTAATAATTGATCCATGCATTCTTTTGGTTTTCCTTTTAATCTTACTAAAAATTCATACATACTTATCACTATAATATTATAGACTAATTAAGTTTAAATAGATATCTATTTGATATCTTTTAGAAATCAGCTTCTGATAGGAATTAAACTAAAAATACTCTTTAATATTAAATCATAAAAATTAGTTATTAGATTATTTTTTTAAATCTAAAATAAAGCTTTCACCTATATTAATAATTGCCAACAATTCTAAATAGTTGCCTAAAAAATTAATTATATAGCAAATTAAGGTTTTTATATGAAATTTAATTTAAATTTATAAATTTCATATATTAAACCAACAATTTATAACAATTATTTTAATTAAATCCAAAATTATTAACATCAATAAAATATAAAAAGTTTGTTTAATAGTTATAATATTTAATTTAAAAATTATAGAAATCAAACAAATTATAAATAATAAAATTATTATTAAAGACACTATACTTTCAACAATAAGTGATAAATCAGTAAACATAATTGTGCCTCCAAAAATAAAAAATAAACAAAAAATAATAATAGATAAAATATTAACTGATTTTAATAAAACATTTTTTTGAGACTTAAATGGATTATTTAAAAAATAAATTAAGAAAACTATACTTGGAATTAACAATGCATAGATACTTATTCCTAATCCACCGGAATTTCCTTCAATACAAATAATTATAGAATTAATAATAGATACTAAAACAAATATTAGTGATATTACTACTGCCCATGTTTAGGTAGTTTTTTTTTCTAAAAAATCAAATAAGTTTTTGCTTTTACTTGATTTGAGGTTATTTGTTTTTAATTTCTTATTCATAAATTCGCCACTTAATAATATTATACTTATATTATATTCCAAATTAATTCATAAATACAGCTTTTATTGGTTTATGACATTTACTAAAATAAAACTGTCTGACAAAAATTAAACCAAAAGTGAAAAACGCTTGGTTTTATTTAATATAAGAATAGTTAAACTAAAGTTAATAAGTAATTTTTCTAAAAAAAAATTACATTAAATATTGGAACAATTAAAGAAAAAAAGAAATAATATTATTTCTTTAAAATCTTTGCTATAGGATATATTGCCAAAATCAAACAAACTACTAAAAACCAAACCCAATTTGTTTTAATTACCCAATTAGCAAACTGAGGCCATACAGCTATTAAAAATAAAGTTGCACTTAAAACACTTAATTTAATTGAAGCTATTGACCATAAATCTAATTTTGCAAAATTCATTTTATTTCCTCCTTTAAATTATTATATATAGTATAAACAAAATTGAAAAAACAAACTAAAAATCAAAAACGCTCATTAAGAAACATAATTACAAATAATTTTCTTAATGAATATTCTTATATTAATTATATTTTATTAAATCTTTCCATTCTCCAAAATCTGTAGTCCATTTATGTGTTGACCTTTTACGCCATACATTAAAAGCATTATCACGATACTCTTCAAAAACATTTTTAGCCACACCATTTATTTTTAAAAAATGATTAATGAGTCTATCCATATCTAATAATCCTTTACTTGCTTGTATTTCTGCAAAACCAATATGTTTAATCATATGACAATCTGGACATAACGCAATAAACCCTTTTAGTTTTTGAATATGATTAACATCATCATATTCCCAAATTTCATGACAATTTAATTTACCTTTAGCTCCACAAACTCCACAACAATTATTATAATCTTTATATGCTTTAAATCTAATTTTATCCCATTCCTTTTTAGGAATTTGTTTTCTTAGATTTAAATACCATGCAGTTTCAGGAACTAATTCTATTTCTAATTTCATATAACCACTTTAACTTAATTTCATTTTTACAAACCTTTCTACTTATCATCTAATTATAGTTTTAAATAATAACTTTATAATCCAAAATATTTATAGAGTCTACTGTTTAAATTAGTATTTTAGAATATAAATTAGAAAAAAGTTTTTGGTTAAAAGCCCCTAAAAAAAGTTAACCTTAGCTTCTGACAGGAATTGAACCAAAGGTTAAAAACATTCAGTTTATTTTAATAATTCTAAAAACTCTTTTCTTGAAAGATATAAATCTTTTTTAATAATTTTAATTAGTAATCCTGGTCTTAATTTTTCAGAACCATGATTTGGAATAGTTACTTTATGGCTTTTATATTTATTAATATAAGTCATATGACTTCCAGAACTATGACTATATTCATAACCAATTTTAGAAATTATTTTACCTAATTCTTTTCCAGTTAAAAGAGGTAACTTTGACAAAAATCACACCTCTAATTGTTGAATTCCAATAAATTTAGATAAAGGAGTTTTAATTTTGTTTTCATTAGTATGACATAAAATTGCTTCTTTTGTTCTTTTAATTAACTCATCTAATGTTTTTGCTTGAGAATAACACCCTGGAAGATCCAATACTTCAGAAATATACCAACCATCCTCATCTTTTTCAATAATAATATTATATTTTTCCATATGTGTATCACCAAATATATTATGTTTATAAGATTATTTAAAGTTTTTGATTAAAATATTAAGATATACTCTTAACCAAATCTTCTAACTGAAATTGAACCAAAGGTTAAAAGCGCTCTTTTATATTAAATTCTGAAAGTTAATTATTATATTAAAAAATAAATAAAACAATAAGCTTTTAGATGTGTAAAATATTTATCACATTCAAGTTCTAAAAATAAAAGTTAAAATTAATCAGCCAAAACTGAATAGTAAACAACATCACAACCAGTTCCAGTTTCATTATCTAGATTTTTTATTTCTTAAAACAGTCACAGTTAATATAACTAAAAACAATGCACAAAGATATACAAACCAATCTCCAAACATAGAATAAATTGTTTTTCTACCATTAATAGGTACATCTACAACCATTGTATTATTTTCTGTAGTAAAAAAATCTTGATAGGATAGTACATTCCCTCTATAATCAGAAGCTATAGAAATTCCTTCATTTACTTGACTTACTACTGAAAAACCATTTTCTACACCTCTAAATGAACCTGAATAAGTGTGCCCTGGGCTTATCATTCTGGTATCAAACTTAGGAACTAGTAAAATATCTATATTCTCCTTTCTTACAGTTCTTATAAATCTTGGAAAGTCAGCATCAAAACAGATAATTGTTCCTATCTTTCCATAAGGTGTATTTATTGTATGAATAAATCCATCAGACTTAGATGAATACCAAGAAATGGTTTTTTCATATTCATATTCTAATTTTCCATCTGGATTAAACATTAATATTTTATTTTCTGCATAAGTTGAATCATAATGATAAGACAAAACTGCTGGTGCAAAATAGACTTTATTTTCTTTTGCAAAATCAGATGATCTTTTTATAAAAGCTATTTCATTTTCAGGATAAATTATACCTTGTATCTCTGACCAAAATATTATTTGGACACCAAAATCTACAGCCTTTTTACTTTTTTCAAATAATATGTTATTTAAATTATTTATTTCTCCAGAATATTTATTTATTTCTTCTCTTGGAGTATTTAGATCTATAATATTAGAGTAATCTGTAGAATGTTCTATTGTAATTCCTGCAATTTTTACAGTTTTGCCAGTAGGAATTGAAGTAGTAAAGTAAATACCTCCTACTAAGAGAACAACCATAGAAATCACTACAAATGTTACAGCTAATTGTTTTTCTTTAACAAAGTTAAATTTACTTTTCCATAAAGTTGCAACTGTACTTGAAAACCAAAACACTAAAAACGAAATTCCTGCAAGTCCAGTTATTGATGCAATTTGAATAAGTGGTTTAAAATCAAACTGAGATATTGCAATTGAAGAAAAGGTTCCAAATGGAGCTAACCCTAAAAGCAAATCAAAAATAACATAAGTTGCTGGAAAGACTAGTGTTAATAATAAGCTACTTGTTTTCTTATAGAAATATTTATCTAATAATAATGCTAATAATATAGGAATCATTGTACAGATTGTTGCAATTATTTCTGTTTCTATTAACATTGACCAACCACCATGTACTATAAAAAATTTGGGGAGGAATAATAATATTACTAAAATAAGATATTCATACCACTTATTTTGTTCTCTAAAATAGTATATAAAAAATATCATCCCTATCCAAGGAACTAAAAACACACTGAACTTAAGACCAGTAAATGCTAATAAAAAACTAGCCATTAGAAGTAAAAGATATTTTGTAATTGTTTTATGATTTTTTATAAAATTCATATATATTCATTCCTTTATATTAATAATTAAAGCCCTTCCTGGAGCTTCTGGCGGGAATTGAACCAAAGGTTAAAAGCGCTCTTTTTTATTAAATTATAAAATAAATTTAACAATAAACTTTTAGATTTGTAAAACATTTAGTACATCAAAATTCTTAAAATCAAAATAATGTGTCATAAATTTCAATTAAAAAAAATAAAAAAATAAAGTAAAAAATAATTATTGAGGAAGAGTTCCAGGAGTATTATCTATTAAGTAAGGATAAGTAGTGCCTTCAGTAACATTCCAAATTGTATCAAAATCCCAATCAGTAAAAGTACTTTGAATTTTCATTTCTGCTGTTGTTTTCCCTATTGCTCCAGTTCCGCTTGTTGTTTGTAAAGAAGTGGTTTTATCCCAGAAATTATAGGCCCCAGAATAGAGATTATATCCTGAAAAACCTTTATCTGTTGGAGTCCAATTAGAACTATATACTCTACCTGTTGAATAACAATTGGTTATTGTTCTATAATTATTTAAACCTACAAATCCACCAAAATAAGTGGTACTTGTTCCTGATGAACGATAAACATCTCCTAAAGAATAACTGTTTGAAATAGTTCCCTTTGATTGACCAGCTAAACCACCAACATAACTTGTACCAGAAACAAAACCTGTAGAATAACTTAGAGAAATGGTTCCATTATATTGATAACCAACTAAACCACCAATACTACTCGTACCGGAAACTGAACCTGTAGAATAACTTGAAGAAATACTTCCACTAGATTGATTACCAACTAAACCACCAATACTACTCGTACCGGAAACTGAACCTGTAGAATAACTT
>CAYXWT010000030.1:9446-9689 GCA_964468895.1 uncultured archaeon
GAAGAAATGCTTACACCATCACAATAACCAACTAAACCACCAACATAACTGGTACCAGAAACAAAACCTGTAGAATAACTTGAAGAAATGCTTCCACTATCACCATAACCAACTAAACCACTCACACGAGAACTCATACCAAAAACAAAACCGGAAGAATAACTTGAAGAAATGCTTCCTCCATTTTGATAACCAACTAAACCACCCACATCTGAGTTACCAGAAACATTAATATCTTCTAAT
>CAYXWT010000031.1:0-9250 GCA_964468895.1 uncultured archaeon
CTGAATTAGATGTTGAGTATGATAATTTTGTAGTTACTTCAAGTGCTAATCATCATTTAGGTGTTAAGAAAATTTGGAACAAATTAGTAGAATCAGGAGATATTTACAAAAAACAATATAAAGGTTTATATTGTGTTGGCTGTGAGAGTTATAAAACTGAAAAAGAGTTAGTAGATGGTAAATGTCCAGATCACCCAACTAAAGATATAGAAATTTTTGAAGAAGAAAACTATTTTTTTAAATTATCTAAATATAAAGATGAAATATTTAAATTAATTTCAAATAATACTTATGAAATTGTTCCAGAATCTAGAAAAAATGAAATTTTAGAATTTTTAAAAAATGCAAATGATATTAGTTTTTCTAGACCTATAACTAAATTACCTCATGGTGTTGTAGTTCCTAATGATCCAGAACATATTATTTATGTTTGGTGTGATGCTTTATCTAATTATCTTACAGGTATTGGTTATGGTCAAGATTCTAAAGATTATAAAGAATTGTGGCCAGCAGATGCTCATATTGTAGGTAAAGATATTTTAAGATTTCATGCTGCTTATTGGCCAGCTATATTATTATCAGCTGGTATTGAACTTCCTAAAAAACTTTTTGTTCATGGTTGGCTTTTAACAAATGGTCAAAAAATGAGTAAATCTACTGGTAATGCTATAGATCCTTTTGAAGAAATAAAAGCTTTTGGAAAAGACATCTTTAGATTTTATTTATTAGGTTGTATGTCTTTAGGTAGAGATGGAGATTATACTAGAGATTTACTTAAAGATAAAATTAATTCTGAACTAGTTAGTAATTTTTCTAATTTTTGTTATAGAACTTTATCTTTTATAGAAAAAAAATATAGTTCTAATGTCACTACTCTACATAACGATGTTGATTTAATTAAAAAAATAAAAGATAAAGAAGAAATAATAAAAGAATTATATAATAATTTTAAATTTAAAAAAGTATTAGAGGAAATTCTAAATATTTCTCAATTAGGAAATCAATATTTTCAAAGTAATGAACCTTGGAAGGAAAATCCTAAATCTATAATGGTTCTTACTACTTGTGTTAATATTATTAAAGATCTATGTATATTACTTAAACCAATTATACCTTCTGCTTGTGATAAATTAGAAAAGCAGTTAAATCTTAAAAATTTAAAGTGGAAGGATTTGGGTTTTAATTTAGAAAATCATAAACTTAATAAATCTGAGATTTTATTTAAAAAAATATGATGTATATATAAATAAAATCTAATTTTATATAAAGATAAATATTTTTTTAGGGGTGTTTTTTAAATATTAATAATTAAATAATAAAGTAAAAGGGTGATTACTATAAGTTTAATTAAACAATATGATAAAGTTGCAGAAGATTATTTTAGACTTAAAACTCAATTTTTTAAAGAAAAAGAAGATCGTGCTACAAAGTATTTATTTAAAGCTTTACCTAATTTAGAAAATAAAGTTGTTTTAGATTTTGGTTGTGGTTTTGGGTATACTATTAAAAAGCTAGAAAGAAGAAAAGCAAAAAAGATATATGGTATAGATACTTCTAAAGTTATGCTAAATAAAGCAAAAGAAGTTCTAAAAAATTCTAACAACTTATTTTTAGAAAATATTGAAAAAACTCATTTTAAAGATAATACTTTTGAGATAATTTATTCTAGATTTTCTTTACATTATTTAAAAAGTTTTACCAAAGCATATAATGAAATACATAGAATTCTAAAAAAGAAAGGAGTTTTAGTATTAGTTGTTTCGCACCCAATAATGAATTTACTTAATAAAAAAGAATTAAATTATTTTGATCAAGAAATATTTGATACAAAAGTATATCATAACAAAATGACTGTTAAATTTCCATCTCATACTTTTAAAGATTATTTTTCTAAAACTTTTTTTAAAAATTTTAGATTAATAGATTTAATGGAATCTACTTTAACTTCTATTGGTTCTAAAAGTAATTTGCCAGGGGTTTTAGTTATAAAAGCAAAGATGATGTAAAAATATTAATAATGATTGTTTATTATTATTTATAGAGTCCTTTTATAATATTAATTTTTCAACAGTATACTTGTATTTTGTATGTTTTCTTAAAAAATAGAGGTTTACTTTGTATTACTCATTAATCTGTATTACTCATCATATTTATAAACATTTTGAGTAATACATATATATGACTTATTTATCTAAACTTAAAAGAAATAATAAAACCTATTATTATCTTGTAGAAAACATCCCAATTTCAAAAGGCAAAAGAAAACAGATAAGAAAGTATATTGGTACAATTAAACCCAGTGAGAAAAAGTTATCTTTGGAAATGTCTAAATTTGAAAAAGATATTATATCTAAAAGAAAAGAATTACAAGGATTTTTTTATTTAACTAAAGACGAAGTACAAGAAATAGAAATCATAAATTCAAATTTTTGGAAAAAATATACTAAACTTACAAAAACTCAAAGAAGTATTTTTTGGAATAATTTTGTTAATGTTTTTGTATATAATATTAATTCAATAGAAGGTTCTACTTTAACTTTTAGAGAAGTTGAATTATTATTATCAGATAATATTTCTCCAAATAGACCACTTGAAGATGTTTTAGAAACAAAATCTGCAAAAAAAGCTATAGATTATATTTTAAATTATAAAAAAGATTTATCTATAGATTTAATTACAAGTATTCATAAAATTTATTTTAAAGATAGTTTTCCAGATATTGCTGGTAAATTTAAAAGATTAAATAATAGAATAAGAGGATCTAAGTTTAATACTACTCCTAAAGAATTAGTATTAACAGATTTAAAAATATTTATAAAAGAATATAATAAATTAAGAACAGAATTACATCCTATAGAATTAGCTTCTTGGGTTCATTGGTTTTTTGTTAAAATCCATCCATTTCAAGATGGAAATGGAAGAATATCAAGATTACTTATGAATTTTATATTATATAAAAATAAATTTGCATTAATTGATATTAAAACTAAGGAAAAGCAAGTTTATTTTAATGCACTTGAAAGATGTAATTATTTAAATAATGCAAAACCATTAGTTCAAAGATTTGTTAGAAGATTTAAAAAACAATATAAAAATATAGAATTATAATTATTTTAAGGTTGTTATAGGATTAATATTCTTTGGGATTATTAGTTATTTTAAAAAACGACTTTTTTATGGAAGAGATAATTATAATTAATTATTAAGTTTAAATTATTTTTTAAGGAATCTTTTCTTATTTAACTTTGAAGTAAAGATTTATATCTTAGAAATATATAAACATAATTTTAGAACTAATTATATTGTACTATTATACCTATGGGTTTTCTAGATGATTTTTTAAATGGTTTTTATGGAAAGTGCAATAGTATTTATTGATAATAATTATTTGGAACTAATTTTCAGATAATTTGGTAATTTTAAGGTAGATATAAAAGAATTATCTGTACTGCTATGTAAAAAATTAGATTTTTGGTGTGATTCTATTTATTTGTATGATGTTCCTCTATATCAAAATATAAATTCTAAGATTAACAGAGTTAGGAAAAGAAGACATAATTGGTTTATTTTTTCTTATAACCAAATTTTTTATTATGATTTTTATGATTCATCAAATCAAAAATTAAAGATACAATTTCAATATTATTTCCTTTTATTGTATAAATCATTCTCCAGGAATTTGAAAGATTTATTTTCCATAAATTATTTACATCGTAATCTATAATATATATTTTAGAAATTCTATTTTTTGGTATGTTGATACCATATTCAGGATTTACTCTAAGTAAATCTATTTTTTGTTTAATTGATTTTAGTAATGTTTGATAATTACTACTAGTAATTCCTTTTTTTATTTCTTGACCTACAGTTTTATTTAAATCATCAAATTCTTCTTTGGCTTTTCCTGTTATAACTACTTTTATTGGTTTTTCTTTAAACATTATAACTTAATTCCGTCTTTTATTGCTTTATTGAGTTTAGAGCTTTGGTTGTAAATCCATAATATTCCTTTTCTACCATCTAATATTTTCCCTGAATTTTCTAAATATTCTAGTATTACATTTAAAGTCTGATGCATTATTTTATTTGGTAATCTTTTTTTGATATCTTCTCTTGTTATAAGGTGGTTTGCCTTCTTTAAAACTGTCTCTACTGTTAATACAGTTTTTAAGGTTGGATAATGAATTATTTCTACTTTTGTTCTTTGCATTTTCATCACATCTATATATTTATATATAATTATATGTATAGACTTATATATATTTGTTTTGGTTAGGTGTTTTTTATTAGTTATTTTACTAATTGATTTTATTATGTTTAAAGAATAGCTTTTTAATTTTTATTATATAATAATTATATAGTAATTAGATATTAATTGTGTGGTTAAATTTGTATGTTTGAAGTGAAAGATTTTCCAAAATTAGAGTCACCATTTTCTAGAGAACTGATTAATAATAACTTTATTTTAACTTCTAAATTTAATTCTGATTATAAGTGGATTTTTGATAAAGAAAAAGTTATTGCTTCTGAAAAATTAGATGGAACTAATGTTTCTGTAATAGTAGAAAAAGGAAAAGTAATTGGTATATATAATCGTAAAAATAAAATTGAAATTCTAAGTAATAAAAAAGATTTTAGATTTATTGAAGGTATTAATCATTCTATTTATAAAGAAAGATTTAGAACTAATAAATCTGGACAATTTTTTGGAGAATTAATAGGCCCTTCTATTCAAAAGAATGCTTATAAAGAAGAAAAAAATATTTGGATACCTTTTTCTTATTTATTAGAAAAATGTAGTTATAAGTTTTGGTTTAAATTTATTGAAGAAAATATTGAAAATAATAAATTTGATGAAAAAGATATTTTTAATAAAATAAATGACATATTTAAAGATCTTTGGAGTCTTTATTATAGAAGAAAAACTGGAGACAAAATATTTGCAGAAGGTATTGTTTTTCATAATAAAGAAACTGGTAAAATGTGTAAACTAAGAAGAGATATGTTTTCTTGGTATAAAGGAGATTCACATGATTTTTATAAAACTAAAATGTCTTAATTTTAATAAAAGTATAGTGTTATTATAAATGGTATAATTTTAATTTTTTTAAACAAAAATGTTCTTATTTTTAAGTAGAGAAATAATCTTGTGTTTTTAACTTTTTATTTAATTAATATCAGAAGCTCTTTTTAAATATTTCAAATTAACTTATTTTTGTGACTCTAGAAGAGAATCTTTAGGTAATACTACTAAATATAAGTATCCTTCTTTTATGTTTATTAAAGCAGAAAACTGTAGTTTTACAAAAAACTAAATTTAAAAATATTTATAAGAACAATGTTTGCTAATTATTATATAACAATTGTTATTAGGAGTCTGTGTTGTGAGTAAATTAATAGTAGATACAAAAAAAATTATTGAAAATATAAAAAAGGTTAATGATATATTAAGCCAAAAAGATATAAAATTTACACTAGTTACAAAAATATTATCTGGCAATAAAAAAATATTAACTAAAATTTTAAAAGATCCAATTATTAAAAAAGTACATTCAATTGGAGATTCAAGATTTTCTAATCTTAGAATTATTAAAGAAATAAATCCAAAAATTATAACAATGTACATTAAGCCTCCTTCTATTAAAGATATTAAAAAAGTAGTTCAATATGCTGATATTTCTTTAAATACTTCTCTAGAAACTATTAAAGAAATAAATAAAGAAGCAAAACTTCAAAATAAAATTCATAAAATTATAATTATGTTAGAATTAGGTGAATTAAGAGAAGGAGTATTAGGTAAAAACTTAATTAAATTTTATACTAATTGTTTTAAACTTAAAAATGTAAAAATTCTTGGAATTGGTGCAAATTTAGGTTGTATGTATGGTATTGAACCTACTTATGATAAAATGATTCAATTATCTTTATATTCTCAATTATTAGAAGCTAAATTTAAAACTAAATTTAAATTTATTTCTGGTGGTACTTCTATTACATTGCCTTTAGTTAATAAAGGGTTGCCCAAAAAAATAAATCATTTTAGAATTGGAGAATCTGTGTTTTTAGGTACTAATCCTATGACTGGAAAAAAATTTAAAAATTTATCTACTAGTGTTTTTAGTTATGAGGCAACAATTATTGAACTTAAAAGGAAAAGAAATATACCTGATGGAAAAATGGGTGAAGCTAGTATTGGGCATACTTCTGAAGTCAGTAAAGATCTTAAAAAAAGTTATAGAGCAATTTTAGATTATGGTGTTTTAGATGTAGATTCAAAAGAGATTACTCCAATTAATAAAAGTATTTCTTTTGTTGGTACTACTTCAGATATAAGTGTTTTTGATTTAGGTGAAAATGAACCTCAAAAAAATGTAATTGATAAAAAAATTGGTTCTAAAGTAAAATTTAAAGTAACATATATGGGTGTTGCAAGATTACTTCATTCAAGATACACAGAAATTAAAATTAAATAAAATTTAGATTTTTGTATTTATGTTATAATTAGATTTCTTTTGAAATTTATTTTTTTCTATTTTTTAAAAATAAAAAATTAATTTCTAAAATGGGAAGGCATTATAAAAACAAATCAAGAAGAAGAACTTAAAGCTAAAATATGTTTTACATTAAATCTTAAAAAAAAATAAGTAAAACTAGAAAAAAATTCTAGTTTTTTAGATTTTAAGTTTGTTTTATTTTTGTGAAAAGAATTCTATTGCTTTAGCTAGTTCAGCATGATCTTTTGCATATTCTTCTATACTTATTCCTTTTTTGTAAGCTTCACAAGATTGTACTAATGCTTTAGCTCCTGCTTGAGTTCCATCTGGATGTGCATGACAACCTGCACCCATTGTTGTAATAAAATCAACTCCACCCATAATATCTATAAATGGTTTAAGAAGTGTTGGATTTAGGCCACCAGAAACTATTGGACAACATTTTTTCACACCTCTCCATTCATCATCTTCTAGTATTACATGATGTGCTTGATCTTCTTGAACTAATCTAATTGCATCTTTATCTTTTTCTGGAATTTTTGACCAACTTTGAGTAAAGAAGTGTCCATTAGCTTTAAAATCATCTATACCTTTAGCAGCAGTAATATCAGTATTAGGTGTTCCTTCCATTTTTCCTACTCCAGCAGTACCAGTATGAATCCCACTAGCTCCTGCTAATCTTGCAAATTTAGAAAGAACTAATACACTAAAACCAAAAGCATTTTCTGGTCTAGTAAAAGCTCCGTGAGCTGCTCTGTGGAAATGAATAAAAACACTAGGGTATCTTCTTCTAAGAGTTTGTACTGCCATCCAACCAGCGGTTATTCCATCTATTAAGAATGCATAACTTCCTGGTTCAAAACCAGCATTTATAATAAGTTCACATCTTCTAATCATTTCATCAAAATCTGCGGCTGAAACATTAAAGGAATGAACTTTTTTATTTCCAGTTTCTTTTACTGCTTTATCCATAGCATGTTTTACATGTAGTACCATTTTTTCATAAGGACAAAAATCTTGATCTGCTTGAGGTTCATCATTTTTTACAAAATCTCCTCCTCCAGCCCAGAAATCATAACATACTTCTGCATATTCAGCACTAGTAAGACCCATTTTTGGTTTTACAATTGTTCCTAATATTGGTCTTTTGTATATATTTAGATATTTTCTCATATCATCTATTGTATAACTAGGTCCATCATATTGTTCTAACATTGCTGGTGGAAACCACATATCTAATAGTTTTAAAGCATTAACTTCTTTCATACCTAATACATTTCCAACTACATAAGTTAGAATATTTTGTATGTTTCCACCTCTATCAAATAATCTCCAAGGGTAAGCTATCCAAACTAATTCTTTTTCTAAATCTATTTTATAAACAAGTCCATTCATTTCTCTTGAAAATGCTGTTTCTGTTTGTACTTTAAAATTAGTTCCTGTTGAAGATTCTGCTGCAATTTCAGCAGCTGCTTGAAGTGTGTTTAGGTCTTTACCAGGTAAAAAGTGAAAAATACAAAGTAAATATTCTCCATTTTTTACATTTGGTATATTAAAATTAATATATGCTTTTTGTTTGTCATTAAGTGTATTATATAATTTTTCTTCTTCGTTGTTCATAATTCTTACCTCTAACTATGTATAGATTATATTTAATTAGTATTATTATAATAAAAGAATATAATATTTATATATATATGTTATTTTCTTATATTTTCAAGTATTTAATAATATGTTATAAATTGTGATTAATCTAATTTTATTAGAACTTATTTCTTAATACTATTTATTAAAATTAATTTAATATATAATGTTTTCGTTTATTAATTATATTAGTATTATATTAAATAAATAAATAAAAAGATTTGGAGTTGATATTTTGACAAAAGTAAAAATAAATGACTGGGTTGCAGTAGAATATACTGGGAAATTAGAAGATAATACTGTTTTTGATAGTAATAAAGGAAAAGAGCCACTTAATTTTCAAGTTGGAAAAGGAATGGTTATTCCTGGTTTTGATAGTGCTTTAATAGATATGGAAATAAATCAAGAAAAAGAAATTACTATTAAATCTGAACAAGCATATGGATCTAAAACAGATAAAGTTATAGAAATACCAAAAACAGCTTTTCAAAGTTTAGAAAAGTTCGAAATTGGTAAAGAATTAACTATGAATACAAGTTTAGGGCCTATGGTAATAGAAATTAAAGAAATATTAGATGATAAAATTAAAGTTATATTAAACCATCCATTAGCAGGAAAAGTTTTAAAATTTAATATTAAGTTAATTAAAGTATTAAATGAAGAAGAAGTTAAAGAGTATCTTGCAAAATATCAATCTGATTCTTGTGATGGTAACTGTTCTGGTTGTTCAGAATGTTCTAATTAATAAGATTAATTTTTAATTTTATTTTTTAATTTTATTTTTTGGTTTTAATTTTTTTAAGTTAGTATGTGGTTTTAATTGTTAATTAAATATTGTTTTTTTTTTAATATTTTTAAACAAGTTCTTTTATAAAGAGAAATAACTACATATACTTACAAATAATTCTTTTTTTCAAAAATATTTTAATAATATTTATTCAACGGCAATTTTGTTAGATTGGGATGTGTTTCGCAATTTTTTTTGAAAAGGTTATATGTGTTTTTTTAATTTATTTAAATTTTTATATAATATTTTTCTTGATTATTCATGTCTTTAATTAATACGTCTAATAATATAAATTCATCTAATAAATATTCTTATTTATTTATAA
>CAYXWT010000032.1:0-7442 GCA_964468895.1 uncultured archaeon
GGTTCAATATAATCACAACCATTTTAAAACCAATAAATTTTAATAAATGCCTCTAAAGATATTTGACATCTTGAGCCTAAGATTATAATTTTAGCTATTTAAGACATAGTTTGTATTGTTAGTTTAGTCTACAAAATCACTAAAAAAAACTTTAAATAATTATTTTATAATTTTAGACACATCAATCTTCTTCTCTTTAAGATATTTAATTATTCAAAGCTATATTAATTCTCTTCTTAGCACAACAAAGTTTATACTTTATATATAATAAAGAGTATTTAAATTATATTAATTAATTATTTGGTTCTAATTTTTTATATTTTATATAAAACTAATCTATAATCTTAGGTTAAATTTATTAAAAAATTATCTAAATATATACAATTAAAATCGGAATCATCTACATATAAAATAAGTTTATAATTAACATTAAAATTTACTGGCTTATAAAAATCAGATCCAAATAAAACCTGAAAATTAATTTTTGTTTCTTCTTCAGAAGGAAAATGATTTACTGACTCATATCTACCATTATTATTAATTTTTACACCTAAATTAATAAAACTAACTTCATTATAATCAGAAACTAATTCTAACTTTTTAATTGCATGAAAATTTAGATTACTATTATTTTTAACTTTAAATAGATAATTTATATTTAAACTATTAGTTAATACATAAGAATTATCTTTAGCAATTACTTCTATTTTTTCACAGATTCTTTTTTGTGGAATAATATTAATATTTAATTTTTTACTTAAATTACATTTATAAATATCAAAACCATCATAATATTTTGAAACTATAACTAAATTATTATCTGAATCTTTAAAATCATTTAAATTTAGATTATAAAAATTTATAGAAAAAGGTAAATTCCAATTAGAATTCTTTTTAATTAATTGATAGTCTGATTTACTATATGGATGTGATGTAAATAAATTATTTTTAGTCATATAAAACGTAAAGATGTTCATATCAAAATCAGAATTATTATTAATATCTATATGAAACATTTGATTTGGCAAACTAGAATAGATATCTATATTCTTACTTAATATTTGTAAATCATCACATGGGTTATGATCTAAAATTTTAACTTTTGTATAATCAGATTCAAAATCAGCCATAATACCAGTATATAAATCTTCTTCTGTATATACTGCTGTATCTTGATATTCTATTGATCTAGGACTATAAAGAGATTCATAAACTTTAGGATCTAACCATTCAATAGTACCTTCCACCTTGAATTCTGAAGAACCATAATTAATTGCTTCCAAAGAAACATATAATTTGTCTAATTGTGGATTTACATTACTAATTTTAAATAATTCTTTATTATTTTTAAAAATTAAATTTATGTATTTTACTCTATAAGGTCTATAATTCGTAACAAATATTGTTTTATGTTTCAGACCACTTAATGAACCTATTAAGAAATCTAATTTACTTTCACCATAAACTAATCTAATATTATTAGCATCAAATTTTAAATTTGTAGGATATTTTAAAGTGTTTATTTTAGTTTTATCTCCAAAAGAATTAACAACAACTATAAAGATAATAATTAAAATAAATACTAGTACATAATAATATTTTTTATTCACTTATAAAAACCTAACAAATACATCTATTAACAATTTTATAACGATTGTTATAATATCCTTATTTTTCTAATTCTTTTATCTGAAACTATTACCCATTTTTAAAACTAATACTTTATTTTATTTCCTTACTAAACATATTAAATAAATTAAATAAATTAAAGACAAATTATTTAATATAATTAAATACATGTTATAAGTTACAAATATAAACCTTTGCTTTTAAAAAACAGAATTAAAAATAGAAAATCGCTTTGAGATTTTATTTTTTAACGCAAACCTATCAAACAGATAAATATACAGTATAATGCCTCTAGAGAGATTTGAACTCTCGATCCCCAGATTATGAGTCTGGTGCTCTAGACCACTAAGCTACAGAGGCAATAATATTAACACAAAAATAGTTTAATATATATAAATATTATAAAGGTAAATATATATAAATAATTACTTATGTAAAATAAGATAATTATAATTGATATTAATTTCTTTTCCTAGTTTCTAAATGATCTTTATTATCTTCATCAAAAATAAATAATGTATCTGCAACTCCTAAAAATAAACCTGTTTCAAGAACACCAGGAACATTTCTTACAGAATATTCAAAATCTTCTAAAGTAATATTACTATCTAAAGATAGTCTTATCAAATAATGTCCAATTTCTGTTTTAAAATAAGACCCATCTTTATAAAGCACAATTCTAGCTACCCCATAACTTTGAAGATTAATAAGAGTTCTTTGCCAAGCAAAAGACGAAATTTCCAAATATATATCTTTGTCTAAATTATCTACAACATTTCTTTTATCAACAACTACGATTAAATTAAGAGCTGATTGACTAACCATTTTATCTCTAATAAAAGAAGTGGTATTTTTTTTAATGAAATTATTATACTGATCTATTTGATTAACAAATTCCAAAGCTATATCAATTTCCTTTTCATTTAAAGAAATTGTTCTTTGTCCTAATTGGTCATAATATCTAGCTTGACTATTAGTTGTAGCTACAAAAAAGATATTTTTTTTTCTTAAAATTATCAATTTTACAATTTCATCAATAATTTCTTTATCATATTTATAAGCATCTATAGCAACAACATCTTCATCTTTTATTAGATTAAAAAAGTTTTCAACAATTAAAGAAATATTTATATCAATCATATTAAATCATTTAAAAATTCAATTAAATTTCATATATTTACAAAACCTAAATATAATAGTAGAAAATAGTATTTATATTTCTTTACTTTTCTAATTATATTATGGCAATGATGATTCTGAACACCTGCTGATAGAATTTTAATTCTAGATGAAGATAGATGGGCGGGCTGAGCCATATACACAAATTAAATAAAAATATCTTAAAACTTTATTTTTTAAAATCTTTAATATGTTGTTCTAAAAAAGACACCTTATTATTTAACACATCAATTTTAGATTCTAAAATAACATAATTTATATTTTTAGAATTTAAGGGTAATTGCTTAATTTTGTTTTTTCTTCTATTTACTTCTAAATAAACTAATAGAAAATTACCTATAAGAAATATTAAAATTACAATTAACAAAATAAATATTAGACTCATAAAATCAACAACATAATTTAAATTAAACAAAATAATAATTAGATTTGTTTTTTTCTATAACTAAACATTCTTCTTTAAGAACTTCTAAAACTATTTTTAAGATATCAGCATTTACTTTCAAATGCTCATTTAATTCTAAAATTGTAAAATGTTCAAAATCTTTTTGTAAAATTAAGATTTTATTTTTAATACCAAAATATAACTCTTTACTAATAATATAGTAACTATTATCAAAACCTTTGATTCCAACAATTCTATTATCTTTTAATTCAGAATAATATTTCTTAGAAAATTTTTCTGCAACAGTACTATTTTTTAATATTACAAATTTATTTTTTTCATAAAAATCAATGAAATTATTTAGATCATCATTACTAGTAACAGATTTATTAATACTAATATCTTTTTTACAATTTACAGAATTAGTATTAATAGTATTATTACCCTCATAAAATAAAGATATGTCAATATTTGATTTGTATATGCTATTTTTATATTTTGTAGACAATTTAAATAAAATAACTTCCTTTTTATTTAACATATCTTTAAAAATATCTTGATCTTCTGATTTTAAAAACTTTTCAAAATTGCCTTCAATTTTATTTTTAATATCAAAATTATCATCATTTAATAATTTTATAATCTTAATTTTTATTTCAGATTTAAAATCTTTATTATTATTATTTATTTTTAAATCAGAAACATCTACTTTAGAAATATTTATACAATTATTATCTAAATCAGTAATTTTTAAATCTTTAAAAATATAATTATCTATTATATTTTTTTCCATTACATCTTTTGGATTTAAAAAATAAACATTATTTTTTTTAATAATTTTCATATTATATAATATAATAATCAAAGTATTATTAAAATTAGTTATAATTTTAAAATTTGATTATGTATAACCCCTTGTTTAAATACATTTTTATAACAAATATACTAAAATCACTCAAAACTAGAAAGATAATCTTCAATTTCATTAAAAGAAACACTACAACCATTAAATTTTAATGAATACAACATAGATTTTATATATTGTTTTTCTAACATAAAAGAAGGTAACAATCTATTTTCATAAGCATATGCAATTAAATCTACACTTCTAATACATTTTACAGTTCCAATTTCTTCTAAAAATTTAAGATATTTATTTTCAAGAAATAAAATGTTTTTATTATGATGCTTTTTCTTAAGAATTTTTAAAAGTGCATGAGGATTTTCTACTATCATTCTAGTAGTTCTTTCTTCAATTGCTAAACAACTTGCTTTACATAAGCCTAACATTGCTAAACTTTCAGCTTCTCCGAAATCTACTAACTTTAATGGTCTATTGTTTATAGTAAATAAAGAATTTGTTAATTGCAAAATTCTTTTAGTTTTAATATCTAATTCTTCACTACCATCTTGTACTTTAAAAACAAAGTTATCTAATTGATCTTGAATTCTAAAAGCACTTAATTTAAATCTCATATTATTTTTAACTCTATCAATACATTCTGCTTTTACACCTTTTGTTACTATAAACTCACCAATATTCTCTTTAAGGGTTTTAAATAAAGACAATAAACAAGTTTCAGAGAAACCAATTAACACACCTGCATCAAAAACAATTTTCATATATATTCACATTTTAAGTTCTTTCTAAATTATCATTTTTATTAATATATTTAACTCTATCGTTAATACTTTTAAAAGCCACATCTTCATCAGACATTTTAGTACTACCAATTATACTCATAACTTGTTCTTTTTTAGCACCTAATAGAGAACAAGCCTTAGATAAAGATAAGCCATAACCATAAACAGAAGATGCTAATTTATTTCTAGAATCATGAATTAAATTTGTTACAAAATACCCTAAATCTTTATCTGTATCTTTAATTATTAATTCAATATTATCAAGTTCTAAATTATATTTTTCATAATTTTTATCAATATAAAAATCTTTTATTTTTTCTAAAGCAGAAACAATTTTAGAAGATATATCTTTCCATTTAGGATTTAAAGTAATATGCTTTTTGGATAATAATTTACGAAGTGCATAAGTTATAACACATAATTGAATAATTTCATGATTATTATCTATTATTCCTTGTTCTAATAATTGTTCATCAATTCTATGTAATTCATAAAGATTAGGTTTATTAAAATTAGTAATTATTTTATTAATTATATTTTCAATATCAATATAGTTTTTATTATCTAAATTATTATTTATTAAATTCATAATTATTCAATATATATTATAAAAACAACCCTATATATATTTATTGTTTTACATATATTTTAACAACTAAAAAATTAATTTAAATTTAATAAAAAATAAAATTTAAGGATCAAGTATGAGCTTATACAAAGATAAAAAGATTAATCTAAATTTAAAAAATAAAAAACCACTTTTAATTGGTATAGGAATATTTATTGTAATAATTTTAATATATATATTAATAAATTCAATAGACTTTAATATGTTTAATTTTAAAGAGAACAACATAAACATTAAATTTAATAATAACCCTTTTGTTATTGGAAAAGATGAAAGTATAGAAATGGAAATAACTATTAAAAATAACACAGAAAAAGATGCAGAAAATTCAATTTTAGTAATTAAACCTGTAGAAAATATTTTTGAAGTAGATTGCCCTATAAGTACTCAAATTGATAAAAATACAATTTTAATACCAATAATTGCTAAAAATAATAAAAGAATTATTTATTGTAATGTAACACCCAAATCTAATACTAATAATATACTAGAAGGTACATATAGTTTTGATATTATATTTACATTAAACAAAAAAAATCAATTCTCAGAAATAGAAAATCAAAAAAGAGCAATATTAGAAATTAAAAGGTAAGTTTGATAATTTATGTTAGAATGTTTATTTAGAGGATGGAATATTTTTAAAAAAAACAATGTATTTATATCTATATTATTTAGTTTAATAACTATATTAACAACATATTTTAATTATAATTATATAATGGAATCAATATCAACTATTGCTATTGAAAACATTAATTTTTCTGGAATTAATAGCATGTTAGTAAACATCACACAAATTATAGGTTATAAATTTTATTTGATGATAATCTTTATTTTTATAAATATATTTTTAATATCATATACAATTTACATAATTAGTTTAAGTCAAAATAATTCTAGAAACAAAGGTAAATTAATATTATCTAAATTTAAAGATATTTACAATTATTCTTTATTATTTTTTTTAACTATTATTGTCATGATAATTATAAACTTATTATTATTACAAAATTTAAATACACTAACTATAATTTTATTATTAATATTATTTTTATTTTTTATGGTTTTGGTATTAATTTTTAGTTTAGGAATAATTATATTAGCAATTAATAATAAAAATACAATTAGAATTTCTTTAGAAAAATCATGGGATTTTATTAAAAATAAATTTTGGTTATATGTAGTTTTTATAATTCTAATTAATATAACAATGTCTATAATTTATTTTATTATTGATTCTATATATTATCTATTTTTTAATTATTTACTAATACCTTTAATTATTTCATTAGTAATATATCTATTATTAAATATATTATATACAATAAATTGTTTAACATTATTTATTAAAAAATATAATTAATAACAATATTATTCTTTTTTTAAAATTAGTTTTATGAGATATAAGTAGATAATTTGTCAATTTAAAGTAAAATTGATTTCATCTTAGACTATTAGTATTAGAAACTTAAATAATTACAAAAACTTATACCTTATATTGCTGATCTTCTTCTATAGTACTTATTCCACATTTCTACTGAAATAGCTGATGTTTTGTTTTAGGTATCTTTAAGCTTAGATGCTTTTAGCTCTTATTAGATACAATATAGCTATCTAATAGCACTTTATCAGACAACTAGTGTGCATGAAACTACGACTAATCGTTCCTCTAGTACTAAACATATATTTCTTAACATAACTAATTAGATATAGATTACATTATTTATTAAAAAATATAATAAATAATAATAACAATATTATTATTATTCTTTTTTTAAAATTAGTTTTATGAGATATAAGTAGATAATTTGTCAATTTAAAGTAAAATTAATTTCCTAGATTTTATTTGATTTCATCTTGGACTATTAATATTAGAAAACTTAAATAATCATAAAAACTTATACCTTATATTGCTGATATTCTTCTATAGTACTTGTTCCACATTTCTACTGATGGCTGGTGTTTTGTTTTAGTATC
>CAYXWT010000032.1:7542-8929 GCA_964468895.1 uncultured archaeon
TTCTATAGTACTTGTTCCACATTTCTACTGATGGCTGGTGTTTTGTTTTAGTATCTTTAAGCTCAAATGCTTTTAGCTCTATTAGATACAATATAGCTATCTAATAGTACTTATCATACAATTAATATGCCAGAGACTATGATTTATAGTTCCTCTAATACTAAACATATATTTCTTTTAACATAACCAATTAGATATAGATATATTATTTATTAAAAAATATGAATCTAAATCGATTTTATATAACAATTTGACATAAAAACTGTTAAAAATAGTAAATAAAGTTATCGATAAATATCAATATAAGTCAAATATCAAAGTTAAAATTAGTTTTACGAGATATAAGTAGGTAATTTGTCAGTTTAAAGCAAAATTAGTTTCAAAGATTTTATTTGATTTCATCTCGGACTATTAGTATTAGAAAACTTAAATGGTCGCAAAAGCTCCCACCTTACATTACTAATCTATCAAACTGGTCTTCTTCCAGAGTCCTTGTTCCACATTTCTGCAGAAACGGCTGTTTCGTTTTAGGGTCTGCTTCGAGCTTAGATGCTTTCAGCTCTTATCAGATACAGCGTAGCTACCCAACAGTGCCTTATCAGACAATTGGTACACCAGAGACTGCGACCCGTCGTTCCTCTCGTACTGAACGGATCTTTCCTTCAAACAACCAACACAACCAATAGATAGGAACCAAACTGACTCGCATCGTTCTTAACCCAGCTAACGTACGGCTTTAATGAGTGAACACCTCCACCCTTGGATACTTGTGCATATCCAGGATGCCATGAGCCGACAGCGAGGTAGCAAACCGCGGGGTCGATGTGAACTCTTACCCGCGACAACCCAGTTACCCCCAGGGTAAGTTTACTGTCAGACAAGGCCCCCACTAATAGGGACACTTGCGTTCGCTAGACCAAAGTTTCCTTCCTGCGTTTCTTGCTGTGCAAAACACAGTTAAGCCTGCTTTTAGTCTTGTCCTCTACAGCTGATTTCTGACCAGCTTGAGCAGACCTTTGGACACCCCTGATATTATTTCAGGGGTGTACCGCCCCAGTCAAACCACCCAATCAAATGCTGTCCGTTTACAAAGAAACGTCAAGTCATATTTTCTTCACTAGATGGTGTTACATTGGCGTCTATTTACTCCCTTGCGAAAGCAACTTAACGACTCCCATCTACGCTCTATAGCAAAGATAATATAACAACATCAGACTGTGGTAAACCTCCATGGGGTCTTATCCTCCCATTGGTTGTTCGTGGCTTATTCACCACGCAAGCAAGTTCACTAGGTTTAAGTTAGGGACAGCGACTATCTCGTTACTTCCTTGATGCAAGCCGACATTTAATCGGCAAGGTATTACGCTACCATGAGAGCCTCAGAGTT
>CAYXWT010000033.1:0-8711 GCA_964468895.1 uncultured archaeon
GTAGAAGTAGTTAAAGAAGAACCTAAGGTAGAAGTAGCTAAAGAAGAACCTAAGGCAGTTAAAGAATAGAGAATTAATATAAGGTGAATATAAAATGTCTGAAGAAGGAATTCCTGCTGAAATTGTAGATATTGTAGGAAGAACTGGTTCAAGAGGAGAAGCAACACAAGTTTTGTGTAGAATCCTTGATGGCTATGAAAAAGGAAGAATAAAAAAAAGAAATGTAAAAGGAAATGTTAGAAAAGGAGATGTCCTTATTTTAATGAATCCAAGTTCTGAAGCTAAAGATATTAAAGCACGTTAGGTGATTATATGAAATGTACATTTTGTGGAAAAGAAATAGAAGAAGGTAAAGGTACAATTTATGCTAAAAAAGATGGTACTAAATATTATTTTTGCTCTAATAAATGTAAAACTAATTTGTTAGATAAAAAATATAAATCTCATAAAACTAGATGGACACAAGCATATCATCTTGAAAAACAAAGGCATCTTAAAAAGCTTCTAAAAGTAAAATAATTTTTCTTTTTTTATTTTTTTAAAATTTAATTAAAAATATTATATGCGAGAATGTGTTAAATTTGTTAAGACAACCAATAATTACAATTATGGGTCATATTGATTCTGGAAAAACAACTTTGTTAGATAAGATTAAAGGTACAAGTATTTGCGATAAAGAAGCAGGTAAAATAACTCAACACATAGGAGCTACAGAAATTAATATTTCTACAATTAAAAAAATTTGTGGACATTTAGTTGATAAATTTAAATTTGAATTAAAAATAAATGGTTTGTTATTTGTTGATACTCCTGGACATAGTGCATTTGATAATCTTAGAGAAAGAGGTGGGAGTTTAGCAGATCTTGTAGTTTTAATAATAGATATAAATAAAGGTCTACAAGCTCAAGATATAGAAACATTACAAATACTAAAAATGTATAAAGTTCCATTTATAGTTTTGGCAAATAAAATTGATTTGATTAAGGGTTGGCAACAAGATCAAAATGATATTTCTGTAGCTCTTAAAAAACAAAGTGAAGATATTAAAGATCTTTTAGATGAAAAAATATATACTATTGTTGGAGAATTATTTAATCATGGTTTCTCTGCAGAAAGATTTGATAGAATTGATGACTTTAAAAATACAGTTGCTATAATACCTATCTCAGCAGATAAATATTGGGGTATACCAGAATGTATTTTGTTTTTATCAGTTTTAAGTCAAAAATTTTTAGGAAAAAAATTAGAAATTGATGTTAATAATAAAGCACAAGCAACAGTTTTAGAAGTTGGTGAATTACAAGGTTTTGGTGCTACTGCTGATACTATAGTTTATCAAGGAGTTTTAAAAACAAAACAAGGAATAATATTTCCTACCAAAAATGGTTATAAAAACTCTAAAGTTAAAGCTTTACTAAAAATAAATGTTTTAAGTGCTGTAGATAAGAAAAAGCAAGATTTTAAAATTGTAGATTTTGTTTCTGCTGCTGCAGGTGTAAAATTAGTTGCACCTGGAATTAGCGAATGTTTACCTGGTGGAGTAATTGTCTGTGATGATGATTTAGAAGCAATTAAACATTTAGAAGCAAAGAAGTTCTCTTGTTTTGAAGATGTTACTGAAGAAGGTGCATTTATTAAAGCAGATACTTTAGGTTCTTTAGAAGCTCTTAGAAAATTATTTCAAAAAGAAAATATTTGTGTTGCAAAATCAGATATTGGTGAAGTTACAAATAAAGATATTTTAAAATTAAAAATATTGCATAATAAAAATTCAAAAAAAGGTGTTTTATTTTTATTTAACACTAAAATTTCAAAAGAATTAGATGAAGAAATAAAAAAATTAAAAATACCTATATTTAAAAATAATATTATTTATAAATTAATAGAAGATTATCAAGATTGGTTAGAAATAATTAATAAAAAAGAAAAAGATAAGCTTCTTAAAGAAATAATTTATCCTTGTAAATTTAAAATTCTTAGAAATCATATTTTTAGAAGTAGTAAGCCTGTTGTTGTAGGTGTTAAAATTTTAGAAGGAAGATTGGTTTCAGGTTCTAAGATAATTATTAATAATAAACACATTGGAGATGTTAGTGCTGTTCAAAGCGAAGGTAAAAGGGTGGCTATAGCACAAACTGATCAAGAAGTTGCTGTGTCTATTAAAGGGGCAACTTATTTAAAAGATTTTAAAGAAGATGATGTTTTAGAAGTACAATTAAATTTAAATTTAATATCTAAATTAGAAAATATTCTTGAAGATTTAGATTCTAGCGAATTAGATTTAATAAGAACTGCAAAAAAAAGAATATATAGTAGTAATAATGAAAAATAATAATAAAAAAATAATAATATTGATTTGTGAGGTGTGTGATTTTGAAAATAAATATAGCTGATCCAAAAACAACTAAAACTTATAATGTGGAAGTAGATGATAAAGTAAAATTATCATTTATAGGTAAAAAAATAAAAGATGAAGTAAATTTATCTTTTATTGATAAATCATTAAAAGGTAAAATAACTGGCGGATCCGATAAAAGTGGATTTCCTATGTATTCTTCTTTAAATTTAGAAGGTCGAAAAAAAGTTCTTATACCTAATGGCATAGCTTTTAAAGCTAAAAAAAAAGGTGAAAGAAAAAGAAGAAAAGTTGCTGGAAGTATAATTTCTGAAAGTATTCAACAAGTAAATGTTAAATTAATTGCTGGTGAAGGAAAAATACTTGAAGAAAAATATGCAAAGAAAAAAGAAGAAATTAAAGAAGATACTAAGGGTAAAAAATAGTTTTAGTATTTTGATAAAAATGGAGTGTTAATTATTATGAAGAGTATACAACCTGAATTAAATATTGGTGTTATAGGTCATGTTGATCATGGAAAAACATCTTTAACATCAAAATTAACTGGTACTTGGACAGATAAACACTCTGATGAAATTAAGCAAGGTATATCTATTAGATTAGGATATGCAGATGCACCATTTTATAAATGTACTAAATGTAAAGGTATTCAAGCATATAGTGTTAATAAAAAATGTGCTCTTTGTGGTAGTGAATGTAAATTAATTAAAAAAGTATCTTTTGTAGATGCACCAGGTCATGAAACTTTAATGTCTGTTATGCTTTCTGGAGCTACTCTTTTAAATGGAGCAATTCTTGTTATTGCAGCAAATGAAGATTGTCCACAACCTAGAACTATTGAACATTTTTCAGCAATAAAAATGCATGGTATTAAAAATTTAGTAGTTGCTCAAAATAAAATTGATTTAGTTTCTAAAGAAGAAGCTAAAGAGAACTATAAAAAAATAAGAACTTTTTTAGATGAAGAAGGTTATAGCGAATCCCCAATAATTCCAACTTCAGCTCATTTTGATACTAATATGGACGCTTTAGTTTATGCTTTATTAAAATATATACCAACACCTGAATTTGATTTAGATGCTCCATTGAAAATGAGAGTAATTAGATCTTTTGATATAAATAAACCTGGTAGTGATCTTAAAAATTTAAAAGGTGGAGTTTTAGGTGGTGCTGTTTTACAAGGTACTCTTAAAAATAAAGAAAAAGTTTGGTTGTATCCTGGTATAAATAAACCTATGGAAATAACTATAAAATCATTAAAATCAGGAAGCTCATCATTTGATTCTGTACATGCAGGAGGATTAATTGCTGTTGGTACTAGTTTAGATTCAAGTTATACTTTTGGAGATAGGATGATTGGTCAATTACTATGTGTTGAAAAATCTAAACCATTAATGGGTGATGTTTTAAATATTAAATTTACAAAAATTGAAAGACTTTTAGAACTTAATAAAAAAGATTTTAAAGTTGGAGAAAAGATTGTTTTAATAATTGGATCTTCTGCTAATTTAGGTACTATTCAAAAAATTAAAAAAGATGCAATATCTTTAGTTTTAAAAAATGAAACTGTTTATTACGAAGATGAAAGAATAGCAATTAATAGATTAATAAATGGTCGTTGGAGATTATCTGGATATGCAGAAATTAAAAAGTAGTTTAATTAAAGATATTAGAAAAAATGAAATTCTAATAGATACTAATGTTTTAGTATATATGTATGAAAATAAAAAAGATATTTTTGAATTTGCAAAAAATAAAATTTCTAATGCACATTTTATTGTGTTAGATAAAACTATAACTGAACTTGAAAAAGTCTATAGTAATAAAGTTCAAAAATTAAAATTGATAAAAAAATATTTAAGTAAATTAGAAGAAATAAATAAATTTGAAATTATGGAAGTAAGTGCTAGTTTAAATTCTCAATATCGTAATGTGGATTCTTTATTAGTTTATTTTTGTAAAAGATATATTATATTTACAAATGATAAAAAGTTAAAATTAAGAATTAAAAGAAAAAATGGTAGAATTTTAAGTTTAGGTTCAAAAGATGTTTTTATAAATTAAATTATGTTTATATTATATATAGAATTTAATTTTTATAATTAAAATTTGTAATTTTGGAGTGATTGTTAAAATGGGTTATAAGAAATATAGTGCAAAAGCAATAATTTGTATATCTCCTGTAAAATTAGAAGGAGAATTAAATGATATTATTTTAAGTCAAATATCAGATGATTTAGAAGGAACAGTTTCAAAAGAAAGTGGTGTTATAATTGCTGTAACTAAAGTTTTAGAACATAATGAAGGGGAAATTGTACCTGGAGATTCTAATGTTTTTTTTAGAGCAGGGTTTGAATTTGTAACTTATGTTCCAGAATTACATGAAATAGTTCCTGGTGTGGTTACACAAGTTACTGACTTTGGTGCATTTATTAAAGTTGGACCTTTTGAAGGTTTGTGTCATGTATCACAAATTATGGAAGATTTTAATTCTTATAATCCTGAATTGCCAGGTTTTGTTGGTAAAGAATCTAAACAAACTTTAATTGTAGAAGATCAAGTTTTAACTAGAATTGCAAATGTTAGTTTAAAATCAACTATTGCAGATTCTAAAATTGGATTGACGATGAGACAATTTGGTTTAGGTAAAGAAGAATGGAAAAAAGTATCAACTAAGGATGATAAGAAAACCAAAAAAACCAAAAAGGATACTAAAACTAAAAAATCTAAATAAATTATAAAAATTACTTTTAATTGAGGTTTTTATTATGAATATGAAAGCTTGTAGAAAATGTAGAAAACTTATTGAAGAAAAAGAAATTGTAGGACCAAATGGAAAACCTAAAAAAGAGATTGTAAAAGAATGTCCTATTTGTGGATCTAAAGCTTTTACTACATTTTGGAAAGGAAATGCATTAATTATAGACCCTGAGAATTCAGAAATTTCTAAAGCTATGAACGTAGAAACTCCTGGAAGATATGCATTAAGATTAAGTAGATAAAATTGTTATTTAAAAATGGTGGTATTTTATGAATATAGAATTGCAAAAACAAAGAAATGATTTACTTTATAGAACAAATATAGTTGTTAAAGTAATAAATAATAAAACTCCTTCTAGAGTTGAACTTTTAAAAAAAATAGCTGCAACTTTAGGTTGTGATGAAAGACTAATTGTTGTTGATAAGATAGATCAAGAATATGGCACACATAGTTCTTTAGCATATGTTAAATTATACGATGACTTTAAGCATTTAAAAGATATAGAGTTAAACTATAAAATAAAAAGAACTGGTGAAATTGAAGAAGTAAAAGAAGAAGCTAAAGCAGAAACTAAAGAAAAAGTTAAAGTAGAAGCTAAAGCAGAAGTTAAAAAAGAAGTAAAAGAAGAAACAAAATAGATTTTAATCTAATTGTTTTTATTATAGGTGATGATTAAATGGGTAAGAAAAAAGGCGGAAAAGAGAAAAAAGGTAAGAAGACACCAACTAAAACTGCAAGAGTAAAAGTTAGTAAGTTTTATACTGTTACAGGTAATTCTTTAAAAAAGTTAGGTAAAGATTGTCCTAAATGTGGTATAGGTTATCATATGGCTGCTCATAAAACTAAAGATAATAAAATTAGATATACTTGTGGTAAGTGTGGAATGAATTTATGGGAATAATTTAATATTTGAGAAATATGAATTTTGTTTTAGATGTATTTCTTTTTTTGATTCCTCTATTTTTTATATTTTTAAAGAAACCTAGTATTTCTTTTAAAGAATTATTACATTTACAAGGTTTAAGAAAAATATCTTTTAAAAAATTAATTAATTCTATTTTTTTAATTTTATTTTTACTATTTTTTTTTGCATATTTATTAAATTTTGTATCTTATATTTTTAATATCTCTGATTTGGAATTAGTTTCTAATAATATTATCACGTATTCTATTTTAGAAATACTTTATTTATTTGTTATTAGAGTGTTTGTTGAAGAATGGTTTTTTAGATCTTTTTTAGTTCCTAGGTTAGGTGTGTTTTTTTCAAGTTTACTTTTTGCTTTAGCACATTTTGGATATGGTTCTATAATTGAAGTATTTGGAGCTTTTGCTTTAGGATTTTTACTTTCTAAAATTTATTCTTTAAATAAAAATATTTTACCAAATTTTATTTCGCATATGATTTATAATTTTATTGTATATTTGTTGCTTATTTTAGTTTAGTTTAATATTATGTAGTTGATAACTTTATAGACTAAATTAAAATTATTTTTATTTTTCTGTGTTTTACAATAAGGGTGTTTATTTTATGTACATAGTAAGATTTTATGATGTTCTTTTTACACACTTAAAATTAGTTAACATATATATATTAGCTACCACCTAATATGATTGGATTTCAGATTAACAGAGAGAGATGTATTGTAGGAGTTTATATATAAGTTCTTTCTTAGAAATTTTTTGTCTAGGAGGCAGATAATTAGTGGTGTTGAAGTTGTGACTGTAAAAAGTCTTTTAAAAATAGTTAAGGGGTTTATTCTCTACAAGGAATTTGTTTGAATTATGAAACCCCTTACCTTGAATATAATTTAAATTCTATTTCTATAAAATAAATATGTTTTTATATATTTTTAATCTTATATAACATATATTTTAAAAAAATTAAGTAAGATTATATATGAATAAATTTGATTTACATATTTATAGTAAATATTCTTCTTTTGCAATTAATGAACCTAAAGATATAATTAAATATTGTTTAGAAAGAAAAATCAAAGGTTTTGCAATTACAGATTTAGGAACTATTAAGTCTTGGTCATTTTTAAATAAATTGGCTAAAGAAAACAATTTAGTTTTTGTACCTGGTCAAGAGATAAATCTAACTTATAAAGATAAGTATATAGGTAAAGCATTATCTTTATTTAGTTTAGATAAAATAATTTCTACAGATTTATTTCAAGTATTAGATGAAATTAAATCACAAGGTGCTCTTTTATCTATATCTCATCCTTTTGATTTAACTAGAAAATTTAATGGTTTTGAATATTTATTAAAACATAAACCACTTTCTAGAAAACTAAGATGTATAGAAACTTTTAGTTCTAGAGTTAGTTTTTTAAATTATAATAAAAAAGCACAATTGTTTGCACAAAAACATAATTTGATACAAACAGCAGGCTCAGAGGCTCATCTTCCTTATGAAATAGGGTTAGCGCACGTATTAGCTAACGCTGACACTGAATCTGAGCTTTTAAAAGAACTTAAGTTAAGAAACGTACATATAGGTGGTAATTTAACATCTTTAGGTGCAAGGGTACATTCTTTAGTAAATAGAATTTAATTTTTATATTTATAATTTACATCTAGTATTTTTTTTAAATTAAATTTTTTATTATTTAAGTTTTTTTCTATACCTTTAAGGTGACCTGCACCTACTACAATTACTATTTTGTTACAAGGTGCTTTTAAAATATTATATGCAATAAATTGATCTCTTTCATCTATTAATATTTCTTTTACTTTTTTAAATTTTTTAGAAAATATTTTCATAATATTTTCAATAACTTTTGAATTATCATTTCCAGATTCTACATCTGTAAGTATAGTTTTAATATCTATATTTCTTAATATTTCTTTTTCTTTTTTATTTAAAAACAATCCTCCAAAAACCATTTTTAATTTTTCAAAAAAAGATATTTTTTTTAAAAGTTTAGTTAATGTAATATTAATATCTCTATCCAATAACAGTATTTTTGAATTTATAATTTTAGCACATTTAATTGCAGAAATCATTTCTCCTCCTGCAGTTGTATTTAATTTTTTAGCAATGTTTTTTTGATAATTTCCTAGTATATATATTGTTAAGAATAAAAAAGGATTTCTAGATCTAAATATATCTGTAAGTTTAGTTTTAGTTTGTTTTTTTTTAAGAATATTTATAAATCTATTTCTATCTAATTCAACACCTATAATTTCTGGTTGTTCTTCTAGAATGACATTTTGCACTTGTTCTATATTTTTTTTAGATACATGTGCACTCCCTATAATTATTACTTCTTTAGTACCATATTCAAAATATTTATTATTAAGATTTATTTTTTGTATCATATAATCAACTATTTTTAGGTTTTTTATTTTTTATATTGGAATTATTGTGAAATTGTAAAAAATGTTTAATTAGTAATATTTTTAAATATTACATATACAATTATTATATAAATATATTTTAAACATGTTTATTTATAAATATATATTAAACATTGTTTTTAAAACAAATTAAATCTATAAAAAATAAATTAAAGATGTTCTATGATATTAAAAAGAAATAATTTTTATATAATAATTTTACTATTTATACTTTGTTTAAGTTCTAT
>CAYXWT010000034.1:0-8015 GCA_964468895.1 uncultured archaeon
TCTCCTTCTTTAAAAATAACTTTCTTTGAAGTATTAAATTTAGAATCTCTAAAAAATCCAACAATACTTGTATCTTTTGGCAAATCTCTTTTAAAAATCTCAAATTGTTTAGCTCTATATTTAGATTTTACACTAATAATATATTCTACAATTTCAGCATCACCTCTAGAGAAAAAAGAAAGATCTAAAATATCTGGTTCTGTAATTAATTGAGCAATATAACCAGCTGCTGCTGCTTCAGGATGAATAACAAGATCTATACCAAGTTTATCAAGAACTTCTTTTTGATAGTGTATTTTACTTAAAGCAATAGCAACTGTTTTAACACCTATATCTTTAGCAATTATACCTACAACTATATTAGTTTCATCTAAAGAAGTTAAACAAACAATTATATCTGCTTGACTAATACCTGATTTTTTAAGAATTTCTGGTTCAGTAGCATCTCCAATTATCGTTACAACATCTAATTCATCTGAAATCTTTTTTGCAATTTCTTCATTTTTTTCAATAACAACTACATCATGATTTTCTTGATTTAATAATCTTATTAAATAAGATCCTAAGTTCCCTGCTCCAGCTACAATAATATACATATCTAAACACCTTTTAAATTTTTATTTTTTTCTTTGTAATAACATACCTATTAATCCTAATATAGGTATAATTTCTAATCTTCCAACCCACATATTTATTATTAACATAATTTTAGAAACTAATGGCATAGCCGGTTGTATAATACCTATAGAAACACCAACATTACCTTGTGCTGAAATTACTTCAAATAAACTTTCTTTTATTCCAAAACCGTAAAAACTTAAAACAAAAGTACCAATTATAATAAATAATAAATACATTAATATAAAAAAATAAATATTTCTTATATCTTTATCTTCTATTATTAAATGATTATGTTTTTTTGAAAAATATGCTATATCTGGTAACTTAATACTTTTTATTTTCCAATAAATAGATTTTATGAAAATTACTAGTCTATCTACTTTTATTCCACCAGTAGTAGAATTAGTAGACCCACCAATAACCATTAATACCATAAAAATTAATAATACAAACGGACCAGTAGATAAAATTTGTGCAAAATTCCAATTTGTAAAACCACCACAACTATTTAAACTAACAACATTAAATAATATAGAAATCCAATCAAACCGATTATATAATTTTAAAAGAACTAATATAAAACCTATAAAAACAATTAATAACATAAAAACAAATTCTTTGTCTTTAATATATTCTTTAAAAGATTTTTTTTTAAAAAAAGAAAAATGAGTTATAAAAGAAGTTGCACCAAGTAACATAATTATTATTAAAGATAATTGTATTCCAGGTAAATCTAAAGCTAAACGCCCAGCAACACTTGAATCCATACCAGTAGTTGATATTGCTGACATTGAATAATTTAATGAATCAAAAAAGTTCATTCCAAATATTGATAAAAGAATAATACCAATAATTGTTAAAACAATATAAATTATCCAAATATCTTTTAATGCTTTTTTAAAACTAGGTCTAAGTCTACCATGACCTTCAGCACCTATTAATTTATTTGTATTTACAAAACTATTTGTTAATCCAAAATAAGCTATTAAAATTATACCAATACCACCAATCCAAGAAAGTATTGATCTCCAAAGAATTAAACTATTTAAAATATTTAGTTTTGGAAAAATTGTAAGACCTGTAGTAGTAAGAGCAGAAATAACTTCAAAATAAGAATCTATAAAAGAAAAAGATCCAGCAAACATAAAAGGAAGAGAACTAAATACAGCATAAATTAACCAAACTAAACAAATTATTAATAAATAATGTATCTTATTTAAAGAATAGTATTTTTCTATACTGTCTACTTTTATTGTTTTATACCATATTAAAGATACTAAAAAACAAACAGAAAAAGATATTAAATATAATAAAGTAATATAAATAGGTTCATAAAATATTATTGAAAAAATCACAGGTAATAATAAAGTAAAAGAACTATAAAATAATATTTGACCAATAATTTTAAATAATAATTTAAAATTCCAATTTCTAAACATATATTTCTTTAATTTTAATAACTTTTATAAATACTAATAAACTAATATATTATATATATTGTAAAATATATTTTATAAAGCTTTTTATTTCAGAGATATCTTCTCTAATAATATTTACTATCAAAATTAATAATAAAATTAAAAAAAAGATAATATATGAGCCCTAAAAAAATAAAATTACCTAATAGAAAAATTAAGATTAAACCATTAAATTCACATCCCAAAAAAGAACCAACTATATTTAATGAAAAATCTACTAAACAATTTGAAACTATAAAAACAAGATTAAAAAAAACAACTATACCAGGATCTTTAGCTAAAAAAATAAAAGATTTAAAACCAAGTTTAAAAAATTATGCTCAGCTAAAGGAAGAATTACATAAAAGATTATTAGTAGATACAGATGCATTTAAAAAAGATATAAAAGAGACTATAAAAACAATTAAAAAAGATTTAAATGAAAATAAAGGTGGATCTGCAAGCTTAAATTATAAATTCACAATAAATTTATATAAAGAAATATTAAATGAATTACCTAAAATAAGTTATCAATATAAAATCTATAAAGATTTAATAAATGATTTTACAAAAAATATTCAAAAGTACCAAACACACAGATAAGAACCATTTAACAAATAATGTGACTAAAACAACAGACCTAGTGGGATTTGAACCCACGATCCCATGCTTAGGAGGCATGTGCATTATCCAGGCTATGCTACAGGTCTTTATTTTTTAACAATTATTTTTTATTAGAATTTATTTTTAAAAGAATATTTTTAATTAAAAAATAACACAAAACACTTATTGATAAAGAAATTATAAAATTACCTATTAAAAAGGTTCTAGAAAAACTATATAATAAATCTTGTATTCTAAAACTTAGTTTATCAGTTACAACTCCACCACACAGTAAAATTCCAAATTTATAACTTAAATAATATATTGGAGCTAAAATTAATGGGTTCCAAATTACAAATGATGAAAGCAAAGATATTTTATTTATATTTTCAAATATTAATAATAAAAATAAACCTATAAAAGCTCCAAAACCAAATGTTGGTAACAAAGCTATAAATGTACCTATTGCAAAACCCAAGGCTATACTATGAGGTGAACTTTTTAGTTGTAATATTTTTAATATATGTTTTTTAGTTACTTCAAATATCTTTAACATTTTTGGAACATTTTTAATTATATATATTTTTCCAATATAAAACCCTTAAAAGATTATGTTTTTAAAAATTAAACACAGCATTTTAAAAATTTAAAAAGAAAAAGCCTTTTAAATTCTAAGTTATACTATATAATATATATTTATAAACATTTAAAATAATAGTCTATATAATATTTATAGTTAATATTAGTATTTATAGTTTTAAATATAAAAAAAACAATAAAGATATATCATGGATAAAAACATATTAGTTATACTTGGTCCAGCAGGAAGTGGCAAAAGCACACAATCTGACTTAATTGCAAAAAATTATAATTATAAAAAAATAACTATAAGCTCTGTTTTAAAAGAAGAAGTTCAAAAAAAAACAAAATTAGGAAAAGAACTAAATTCGACTATGCTTCAAGGAGAACTTGTACCTTATAAAATTAGTTGCGATTTATTATTTAAAAAAATCAAAAAAACAAGATTTAAAAATATTTTAATAGATGGCTTTCCTAGACAAATTGAACAAGCTATAGTCTTTGACTATTTTTTATATACTTACAAATATAATTTAAAAAATGTAATTTATATAGATGTACCTAGAAGAGAGTGTGTTAAAAGATTAATTATTAGAAAAAGAAAAGATGATACTAAAATAGCAATTAATAAAAGATTATATATTTATGTTAAAGAAACTAAAAAAGTTCTTTCAAAATATAGATCTGAAAAACTATTATTACATGTAAATGGTTATGACCAAATTAATAATGTGTTTTCAGAAATTAAAAAAAAGATAAAAATTTAAAAGTTGTGTAATTATCATGATTGCAGATCAAAGAGTTATTGAAAATATTAAAAAATTAAAAGAACTAGGAATGTCTAAAAATGAGATTAAAGAAAATCTTACCAAGATGGGACTTAGCGATAAAGATTGTGAAGAATTAATATTAAAAGCTGCAAATAAAGATAAAACCAATAATGAAGATTCAAAACTTAAAACAGAAAAAGTAATCAAAATAGAAGATAATAAAACAGAAAGTAAGAATATAGAAAAACCAAAAAATGAACTTCCAAAAGATCTTTTTAAAGAAAATAATATAAACCTAAATAAAATTGATGATAAAAAATTATCAGAAAATAAAATTTTCAGTTCTGAAAATATTGATATTAGTAAAGGATTAAAAATAGAAGAATTGGAAGATTTAGCAAAAGATGAAAATATAAGTTTATTTTCTAAAGAAATAGAAACTAGCGAAAATAAAATAAAAAATACTGTTAAAGATAAACCTAAAATAAAAGAAGAAATAGATTCTGATTTTTTAAAACAATTAGAAAACAGTTATTCTAAAGAAGCAACTAATATTAAAAAAGAATCTACTAAAGAAAACATTTCAAAAAATAATTTTGATTTTAATGTTAATTCTAATAATAATATTTGGCAAACTGGATTAGTTTCAACAATAAATAGTAAATTAACAGATATAGAAAATAAACAAAAACAAGTAGAATCTTATCTTAAAGATAAAATTGATAACGAAATTAATAAATATTCAAAAATACAAAAAACAAATCAACAATTACTAATTCATCAAGTTAATGAATCAATTTCACAAGAAGTTGTTAAAATTCAACAAAGTTCGACTAGACAATTAATACAAGTTAAAATTGAACAAGCAAAACTAAATAAAAAAACAAGTGAAATAAAAAGTGGAAAACAAGAAATAGAAGAAGCACTTAAAGAATTTAATAAAACTAAAGAAAACTTATTAGAAGACAATACTAAAGTACAAGATGAAATTAAAAAACTAAGTGCAACAACATCAGTAAAGTTAAATGCCAAAATGAAACAAATTAATGAAATCTTAACTTTACAATCTAGAATATCACAAGGACTAATTAAGAATACACAACAAGCAATAAATACAAAAATAACTGAATTATCTGATTTTAAAAATACAATTAATTCACAAATGGATCCTCACAAATTATATGAAAAGTTAAATGAAATTGAAAAATTTAAAGAACAACTAGCTAGCAGATATGAAAATAGATTTGAAAATGTAAAAACTGAATTTTTAAAAAAAGCACAAGTTGCTTTTAAAAATGAATTACATAAAGAACTTACTGATATTAAAAAAGTAAGAGATGATATTGCTAATAAAACTGATCCTGAAATAATAAATAAAAAAATTGAAGAGTTAGAAATTTTTGAAAAACATCTTCTAAATAATATAGATGAAAAAATTAGCCAATCATTAAAAATATATGAAAGTGGCATTAATCAAGAATTTAAAAACAAAATTAGTAGATTAGATGATTATTATAGTAAGGTAGAAAATTTAATTAAAAAAATAGAAAATAGTCAAGAAACTTTAAAAGAGATTAATAATTTTAAAGATCAATTTATTGCTATTATTGATAAAAATATAGAAAAAATGAATAGTAAAATGACCTTAATTGATGATAAATTAAAGTCATTTAAAAAAGATGATAATAAAAACATCTAATTATGAGCTTTTAAAGGTGCTTTTTTAATTACATTTGTTGCAAATAATAAAATTACTAATAAACAAATTACTATTATTCCACCAAATATAGAATTTTTTAAATTTACTAAACCTGTTAAAAAACTATTTTTAGTTTCTTCTTCTTTGTTATTATCTTCTAACTCAGGCTCTATATTTAAAGTATTAATTTTAAGTAAAATATCTTTTTCTAAAACTCCACCTTCACTAGATATAAAAACTATAGAACTTTCTATTTCTTGAGAATCTAAAACACTTAGTGATATAGTTCCAGATATAATTTTACTTTCTTTAGATTTAATAGTTATATTATCAATAAAAGAATAGTTTATTTCTTGAGGAATATTTCTAAATTCAATTTTTTCTAAAACCAAATCTTTAGTATTAAAATTAGTAACTTCCATTTCAAATTCAACAGTACTATTGTTATCTAAACTTATAGAACTTGGAATACTTAAAAAATCTAAAGTTACTGGTGTTTTATCTCTAAAGCTTACAACATCAACACTATATCTTTTAGAGTAACCACTATTTTCTCCTTGAATTTCTATTTGTAAACTTGTTCTTGTTTCTTGAGTATTGTTTCCTGCAGAAATATTAAAAATAATTACTTTAACAGAACCAGGACTAACTTCAACTTCTTTATGAGTTATATCCAAATCTAGATCATTTCCAATTTCAGTAGATATATCAAAATCTTCAACAATATCTCCTTTATTTTCTAATATTAAACTAAGTTGTATTGGAGTACCTATCTTTAAAGCCATAGTTCCAGTTTGTAATAATCTAGTAGATAAATTATGTTTTGCTTCTACCTTAAATTTTAAATCTTTATATACTGAACTTTTTCCATCAAAAAAAGAAATATTCATATCATAATCTCCAGAACTTAATGTATTTGGAGCTACAACTATTACTTCTATTTCTTTAGAAGAATTTGCTAAAATATCAACTTCTCTATTTGGTATTATTATTTCTAAATTATCTTCTTCTTGAAAAGCAGATATATAAATATGTTTCTTAATATTAGAATTATTAACTATATTATAACTTAGATATTTAGGTTCGTCTTTATCTACACTATGAGATTCATAATTTGAATTAGAAACTGCAAAATCAATTTCTGAGTCTAAACAATCTTTAAAACCAAAAGATACTTCTTTAATAACTGTAATATCATCATTTTCTATTTTAAAATTTAAAGTTTTAGATTGAAGCGAATCAAAACCATTTGGAACTTCAACAATAAATTCTATTGTTTTTTCATCCTTAGGTAAATAAACAGGATTACTTCCTTCTAAATGTATAGATAAAATAGATTCATCAAAACTTAAATTATATAATCCTTTTTTATAAGTATTATCTATTTCTACAAATACTCTATTTGTTTTATTATAACACAAAGAAGTTTTTTCAAAATCAACATCAAAATCTCCTTCATCATTATCTTCTTCAACTTCAACTTCTACTGTAAATTCGATTTCATCTTCTTCTTCTGAATCTAAATCTTGAACATACAAAGTAATATCATAACTACCTTCATCATCAGTTCTAACAACAAAAGAATCAGTTCTAGAATTAAATCTATCTAAATTTATGTTTTTTGAATAACTACATTCAATATCATCATCTTCACAATCAGCAAATACTAATAAATTTACTTCTTTAGAATTATTATTAATAATTTCAAAATCTATAAATATACTATTGTTTTCTAAAGTAGAATAGTATTCTTTATCAAAATCTACATCTATATTTTGCAATATTTGATTTGAAGCAAATATATTTGTAGTTATTAATGCTACAATTATAAAAATTATTCCCAAAATAATACAAGATCTATTTTTTATTTTCATATATAATCACAATCCTCCAAAATCTTAAATTTGTATAAAATTTATTCTTATTAGGATTTTATTTAAATACTATTAAAAGAGGTGGTTAATTGGTAAAATTTATTAAAATAAATTTATTAAACCCAATTAACTACTGTTAGTTATTTAGTAATAATATTATAGAGGCAGAAGGTTTATAAACATAATTATTTACCATAATAAAATTAACATTTATAAACTAATACGCTTCTATATCAAATATATTTTAATAATTATTTATTATAAATAAACTTAATATATTTAGTAGTAAAAGAAAGAACTAACACTATAAGAACAATAATTAGTATTATTTGTACAGCTAATGAATTTAGAATATTATTTACATTTAAAGTAAAAAAACCAAGATTTAGTAAACCATTTAGGTTTGAGTTAT
>CAYXWT010000035.1:0-3148 GCA_964468895.1 uncultured archaeon
TAAATTGTTTTTAATTATAATTGGAACTTTTATTTTTAAAAATAATTAATAGCACTAAACCAATTATAAACAAAACTATAAAAAATATTAACATATTAGTATTAGATTTACCTTTAGTGACTACTTTCTTATTTTCAACTTCTTGCCAAATAGAAGTGTTATCTTGATTACTATCAATATTTAAAGCATTATTGGAATCATTTGTATCTAAAATACCAATATTTAAATCCACATCTTCAACTTCAACTTTTGAATCTGGAAGTATATAAATTATTTTTGAAAAATTATAATCTCCACTTATTTTATAATTAATTTCATTAAAATCAGAAACATCAATATATTTAATAAAATTAATTTGTTTATTGGCTTCAATTTCTTTAATTTCTTCATCCTTATTAATATTATAATCATATGTTAATTTTATATTTTTATTTTCAGAAGTATAATTTATAACACTAGTATCAATTGCAAGCTTATTATTTACAAAATAAATTACAGGTTCTAAAACAAAGAAAGCATCATAAAATAAATCTTCACTAGGATCTATAATCACATTATCTTCTATATCTTTAAATTGCGTACTTACTTTAAAATTATAATACATTGGTTGAGCAACATCTGGTAAAATTGCATAATAGCTTTGGGTTTTTTCTTCAAATGAATCTAAATAGATTATATTTTTTTTAGATTTTGGTTTTAGTAATATAAAATCATCATGTAATAATAATTCATTTAAAATAGATAATGGATTTGCAGTTGTATTTTTTATTTTTAATTTAACTTCAAATAAACTCTTTGGTTTTAATCTTTCTGGAAATTCTAGTTTTAAATTAATATAAGAATCATAATCTAAATCTTCATAACTTTTTTGCTCTAAAATACTTGTAGAAGTAGTTTTATTTCCAAAATTTATATTTATATTATTAGTACTAGTAATCTTATCTTCACATTCACTAGGATCAGCAACTTTTGCTAAAATTATATGACTACTATCTACTAATCCAACTTCATTATAAGTAGGATCTACTGGTATCCAACCTTGTGTAGGAATAAACACTTCTAACCATGCATGTGGTCCCCAATTTAAAGTTGTATTAGCTATACCTACCACATATTTGACTGGATACCCTCTAGCTCTAAGTATGGCTGCTTCTAAAATAGATATTTCATCACAAACACCCTTTCTAAGTTCTAAAACTTCTAAAGCATTGTTAACAACTCCAGCATATTCTAAATCATATTCAATATTTTCATGCACCCAATTAGTTATATTTACTAATTCTTCTACAGCAAAATCACTTTTTTTTAAATTTTCAGCTAAGCTAATAATTTCACTTTCATTAGATTTTATATATTTAGAAGATAATTTATATTTTTCTATATCTTCACTAACTCTGGAATTTTCATTAGTAATAGAAGTATTAAGATCATATTTTTCAGTATTTAATACTATTTTATTTTCAGAAACAATTTTTCCTTGTAATTTAAAAATAAATTCTCCTTGATTAATATCATTAACATCAAATTCTACAATATCATTATCATACTCATCTTTTTTTATATTTCCAAAAACTTGTTCATTATTATTATTTAAATAAAAAACTTGAAAATTAGCATTTTGGGTTCTTGAATTATAAAATGTATGTGTTTTAAATTTAAAAGTACTATTCTCTGTATAATTAGATAAATAAATAGGAATATCTACATTTACATCGATATAAAGATATTTACTTTTAGTTGCAGAAAAATCTAATTCTTCACTAAATTCATAAGAATAAATATTATTTATATTAAAAAGTACTATTAAAATTAATATTAAATAAATAGCCATTTTTTTAGATTTAGCTTTACAATTAAACATAAGTTTTCCAATTTAATAAATTAAAATTATTTTAAAGATATATTTTAAAAATTAAATAAATATATTACAAAATAGTTTATAAAAGTAGTGTTTAATAAAAATAAAAATAAAAAATGCAGGAAACAGGATTTGAACCTGCGAAGCACTAAGCACACGGTTCTTAGCCGTGCCCCTTTGACCACTCGGGAATTCCTGCTTTAATTTAACAGAAACATATAATAAGAAATGGTTCTAGGCGGATTCGAACCGCCGATTCTCACCTTGTAAGGGTGATGTCATAACCGCTAGACCACAGAACCAAAACACAAATTATAATTTATTTTTAAAAAAAAGTAATTTATATAATAATAATAATAACAAAAAGTAATTTAAATACATATTATAATTTTGAAACTTTAAATCTATTTAATAGATTATAAAAAGAAAGATTTAAATATAGAATATACTTCAAATATAAATATAATTAAAATTTTAAATAAAAATAAAATAATATAAAAAGGTGATTTAATTATGTCAAAATTAGATACAAAGAAATTAATTGGTGCTTTTGTAATTGTTCTTGCAATTTGTATTCTTATGCTTTGTGTAGTAGATATATTTAACAAAATGGATTATATAAATGAATATAATCAATGTATTGAAATATCTAGTCAAACACACCCATCTAACTTAGAACTACTAAATTCTTGTAAAGAAAGTGCTTCAGAAGGTTTAAGTATTAGAATAAGAACAAATCAAGTTCAAATTTCAACAACACAATACATATATGTCTATTTAATGCTAATTATTAAGGCATTACTTGCAGTAGTATTCTTAATTTTTGGAAAACTAGTTTATAATCCCAAAAAAGGTCATAACAAAATAATTCCAAAAAAAGTAAATACTATTAAACAAACAAAAAAGAAAACTGTAAGAACTAAAAGAAAAAAATAAAATCTTTTTTTCTTTATTTTAAATATTTTAAAAATAAACATAAAGATTAATAATGAAAAAAACAAATTTACCAAGTTTTAATGAAATTAATAGTCCTAAAGAAAAGAATCAACCACCTATAGATCAAAAAAAAAGAAAAAATATAAAAATAGAAGAATTTAGTATTTCTAAACAATCAAAAAAAAGAATATCTAAACCAAGAATTAAAAAGAAAAAATTAAATTTTAATGATTATTTATTTCTAATAATTAAAAATCTTAAAAAAATACCTGCTTTTATAAATGATATATTAGGACTTTCTGGAAAATATATATTCTATGGAATATTAGGAACAATGATAAGTTTTATATTTGC
>CAYXWT010000035.1:3248-7839 GCA_964468895.1 uncultured archaeon
TAAATAATTTGTCTGTTTTGTTTGTAAGTTTTATAGTTGCTTTGTTCTTTCCTATTGGAGCAACACTTATGATTGTATGGAATGCAATGTACTGGGCAGTTAGTTTCACACAATACGCAGTTTATTATAGTGCCCTCTACAACATAGGTTTTCTAACAATATTTGTACCACTAATATTAAGCATAAGCTTACACACCATTATCGAAGCTATATGCTATTTCTTTGCAGCTATATCTGGAAATATACTATCCATAGGAACTTCTAAAGAAGAATTAGGTAGTGACAGGTTCATTTATATTATCAAATATGCAGGAAGAATAATGTTATTTTCATTAGCATTCTTATTAATAGGAGCTTTTGTAGAAACATTTGTTTTTGATATTTTAAAAAATATATTTTTCTCATTTATATAAATTAAAAAAAAAATAGAAATAAAGATTATAAACCTAAATCTTTATAAGTTACAATATTAATTTTATTATTAGCTTTAAGTTTAGAATCTTTAACAACAACAAATTTAACAGCTTTTTCTACAGAATAGTTAAGTAAATTTTCATTTAAATCTAAACTAGAAATTATTGCAAAAATTTTATTTGTTTTAAAATTTTTAATTTTAAGTTCTAAATCTTTATTTTTAGAATTTGCAATTCTTCTAAGTTTTTCATTTAATAATCTAGATCTATTTTTATCTTTTATTTCTGCAACAATTTTTCTAAAGTTTTCTTTTAACTTAGAATCTAATTTAGGAAGTTTAATAACAACGTTTGGTTTCTCAGAAATACTTTCTGTAGCATTATTATTTTTTAGATTCAAAGACTCAGAAGATTTAGAAGAAATATTATGACTATTAGCTTTGATATTATTAACTAACTTTTTAATTTCTTTTTTAGCATCTTTTAGTTTAGAAATACTTTTTGCTTTTTCTATTCTTGAATTAATAACTTTTGGTTTTTCTTTTAAAACAACTAGAACTTTTTTATCTTTAACAACATTACTTACAGCTCCAACAACATTTACAACATTTTGTTTAGTATTAACATTATTCACAGAACTTTTGTTAGTAAAAGAATTTGCTTTTGAATAGTTGTTTTCTTTAAAATTATTATTTCTTTTTGAATTCCTATCTGTATATGAAGTTTTAGAAAAACCATTAATAGGTCTAGAAGACCTATTATAATTACTCTTTACAACATCTACTCTTTCAATATTTGGTATTTCAGAAAGCATATTACTAAAACTATTATTTTCTTCATTTGTATCATTAACAATTGGTTTTTCTTTAGTAAAAATACTTACTTTAGTTCTATTTTCTTTAAATAACTTAGGTACAACTTTATGTTCAGAAGTTATAGAAAATTTAGTTTTCTTAATAATTCCATCACGTCTATTATGATTTGTAGAATTATTATTTTTAGATTTAGAATTTATTACATAACTAGCTTTAACTTTCTTTCTTAAAGCTTGATTAATTTCTTTTTGAGTTAGTTCTTCAACTTCTTTACCATCTGGAGCTCTAGCAACATAACTTACAGTTATTACTTTAAATAATTGGTTTTGTTGTATATCTCCACCATGATCTCCATCTAAAAATATAGTTACATTCTTACCTTTACAAATACTTGCTAAAGAACGAGGTATTCTTGCCCCACCAGTTGCAATAGTATTTGTAAAACCATATCTTAATAAATTTAGAACATCAGCTCTACCTTCTACTATAAGTATATCTTTACTACTTTCTAGAGTAGGACCAGCTGCTAATTTATCAGGACCATAACTAATAATATCTTTAGTTTTAAAAGTTGCGACAATTTCATCCATCAATTCTCTAGTATCTGGTATCTGATCTTGCATTAATCTACCTAATAAATCAATAGCTCTATTTTTAATTTGTCTTCTTTTAACTCCTCTAGTATCTTGTATTTCTTTAATTACAAAAGTAGAATCACAAGGACCAACTTTTTCAACAGTTTCAATAGAAGCTGCAATTATTGCAGTTTCAACCATAGAAACACTACAAGGTAATTTAAAAGTACCACTTGTAGAACCACTAGTATGATTATATTCTATTTCAATTCTACCAATTTTACCGTTTTGTTGTAATTCTTTGATATCTAATTCAGAACCTAATAAACCTTCAGATTGGCCAAAAATAGCCCCTATAATATCTGGTCTTTCTACTAGACCTATTACTTTAAAGTCTGCTAATATCATGTATTTAATTGTTTCAATATAGGTTTTACCCATAATAAAATCACCATTTTATATTTTTATATAAAATAGTTTATTTACAAAAAAATAGAATTTTAATATTTAAAATAAAAACACACAATTTTTTAAAAATTTAAAATATTTTTTAAATAAAGAATTTTAGAATATTTTTAAAAGACATTTAATTATCTAAAACCTTTATTAATTTATGATTAGATAATCTACCTTTAATTATATCTACAGTATATCCTTGTTTTTTAAAAACTTTTAGGATTTCTTTATTGGCCTTTCCTTTAATTGCAACAGCAGTAGTTTTGATTTTATAATTTTCTGCATCTATTTTTTCAAGCATATCTTTTTTAGAATTACTTATAACTTGCAATTTAATGATTTGACCTTTTTCTAAATTTAAATTATTCATTTTAAAATTTCCTATATTAAATATTTTTAAATTTTAATTTTGCAGAAATTTTAATCTTAATTATTTTAATTTTTAAATTGTAATTTATTTGAAAATATTTTTCAAACTTATGTATTTATTAAAATTTTATTTTTTGTAAATAAACTATTAATGAATTATTAAAATTTATTAATAATTTCTTTAATAATATTTGATTTTTATTTTTTAAAAAAAAACATATTTAAAACAAAAAAATAAAAACCCTTTCTATTATATCTATTTATTAATTTCATTTATAATATATATTTATGAAAGAAATTGTTTATAAATGAGAAGGATTTAAAATAAAAAAACATGTTTAAAACACTCAATTTAAACAAATAAACACATATAGAGGTTATAATAAATGAAAAATAAAGTAAAAGGGTCAAATGCAGAAAGAGAGTTAATTTTAGACTTATTTAATAAAGGTTGGGCTGTAAGTAGAGTCGCAGGAAGCGGATGTAGTACCTTACCAACTCCAGATATAATAGCTTTAAAAAATAAAAAAGTAATAGCAATAGAATGTAAAAGCAAAAAAGGAGAATACTTAAATATAAAATCACAACAAATAGAAGAACTACAATTATGGGAAAAATTAAGTGAATTTAAAGCACATATAGCCTGGAGACTAACTAAAAATAAATGGTATTTCTTACATATTTCTAAATTAAATAAAACACCTAAAGCATATTCTATTAAAAGAAAGGAAATTTTAGAAAGAGGATTAAATTTTGAAGATTTTCTTAAAAAGAACTAAAACACAGTTCTTTTAAATACAATTTGACATATATTATATATATAATATACTGATTTTAAAATTAGAAAAATAGGTAGAAAATATGGCATATTTAGAACTAGATGAAATAGTACATTCTTTAGAAATTGAAAGCAAAAAAGAAAAAGGTCTTAAAAATAGAATTCTTTATGAACAAGCTATTAAATCATTAACAGAACTTAAAGATCGTAAAAATAAATTTTAATATTTAAAGAAGTTTATATTTAGAAGTAAATTTATCTACTGCATCTTCTCTAATAGGACCAATTCCTAAACAAGTGATATCAGGTTTAGCTAATTGGGTTTTTGCAGCATCTTTAATTAAAACACAAACAAATCTATTTTTAATAGTACTATATAATTTTAATAATTCTTCTTTAGATTCAATTTTTAAAACTACTTTTTTTTGACCAGTCTCAAACCAAAACTTACAATTATCAGGTTCTTTTTTAGAACTTAGAATATAAGCATTTACTGCAGCATGTGCTACTTGAGAGGCTATTTTGCCTTTACCTAATTTTAAATCATTTCTAAAAACTATAACTTGTTTATACATATAAAAACCTAAAATTTAAAAAATTGTATTTTGTGGGCTAGAATTATTACTTTCAGAAGTATGAGTGTCTTGTTGATTTACAACATCATCTAAAGTCTTAGGTTCTAACTCTATTTTTTGTAATTTGTTTTCGGAATAATTTTCTACAGGATTTGAATCTATTGCCTCTTTAAGAGTTTTTTCATCAAGACCTTCATAAGTAATTTTATAAGTGACCTGTTCTTTACCCCACATAGACATTATTTCTTTTGTTTCATTTAATTCAAGAACTGTATTAAATTCATAACCTTTATGTTCATCTCTTACAGCATATTGTCTACTATATTCAATTTCTACAGAATGTGCTTTAGCAGATATTAATTTAAATATATTATTACCAACTTCATCTTTTTCAAAAAAATCATCTTCTTCAACAATTATTACATATTCTTCTTTATTATTATTTTTTGGATTTTCCATATCCACTATTCTTTTAATAATATTAAATTTAGCTTTCATTTTAATTACCTCTTTCTTTTTTGAAATAAAATTACTTTTAATAAATAATTATAATTTAGTAATATAATACATATAAAGAAGAACATATTTATAAATCTTTTCTTGTATAATT
>CAYXWT010000036.1:0-7374 GCA_964468895.1 uncultured archaeon
TATGCAACAATTATTAAATATAATTAATCAACCTAACTGGAAAGTTATGCTCTATGATTTAGTTAAAACTCACGAACTAGATCTTTGGAATATAAACTTAATAGATCTGTCAAATTTATATTTAGAAAAAATTGAACTTTTAGAAAGTAGTAATTTAATGGTTCCTGCTAATGCTCTACTTGCTGCAGCTATATTACTAAAATTAAAAGCTTATTCTTTAAAACTAAGTTCTATTGAAGATGAAGAACCTGATGAATTAAAATTATTAAATGATGATGATTTTATTTTAAATAGTGCTATAGATCTAAATACTCCTACTAGATTAAAAGAAGGACAAGTTAGTTTAGATGAACTTATTGATGTTATTGATGTAATTATGCATAAACCTACTAAGAAAAACATAGATCGAAGTATAAAAAAACTAAAAGAAGAAGTTAAGTTTGAAATTCCTAAAAAAACTAAAGATATAACTTTAAGAATAAATGAGTTTTATAATGAAATAAAACAAAATGTTGATTCTGAAAATTTAGTTTTATTTTCTAGTTTTTTAAAATTAGAAAAAAATTCTGGTTTAATTATAGATAACTATTTTATGCCATTATTATTCTTAGCTATGGATAATAAAATAGATGTTTGGCAAGAAGACTTCTTTTCAGAAATATTTATTAAAGTAATTTAAAAATTGTTAAATATATTTTTGTTGATGATAATAATGAATTTAAAAGATAATACTCAAAATTTAGATGTAGATTATAATAACCTAAAATGTTCTATTGAAGCAATAATATTTATGAGCCCAAGATCTATTAGCTTAGCTAAGATTTGTAAAAGTATTTCTAATATAGATAAAAATCTTGTTGAATTACAAGTTTTTGAACTTATTAATGAATATAATAAAAGAAATACTTCTATAAAAATAGTTTATGATCAAAAAAAAGTTGAAATGGTATTAAAACCAGAATTTCAAAAATATTCTTCTTTTGCAATATCTACTAAACTTAGTCATGGTGAATTGAAAACATTAGGTCTGATTTCTTTAAATAGTCCAGTTGAACAAAGTAAAATTACAAAAAAAAGACCTTATAATAATTTAAATATATTAAAAGAATTAGATTTAATTAAAGTTACTAAAAAAGGTCATAAAAACATATTATCTACTACTAAAAAGTTTAATATTTTATATAATAAAAAACATAAGATTTAATATGTTTATGTTTAAATATAATATAGTGTATGTATTTTAAAATATATAAAAAAAAGATTAATTGTGATAAATATAAAATATAAAGAAAAAATAAATTTGAAATTTTTGAAAGTATTTGTAATTGTATTTGTAGTGTTGTTTTCTCTAAATGCTTTTGCATATGTTCCTGAAGCTAATATGAAAATATTTGCAGTAAATTCTTCAAAGGTTGCAATGGATGCTGATTTACATATTAAAATTGAAGAAGGAACTGGTAAAATGTATTCTTCTATAAATTCTTCAGTAGGTAGTTCTACTCAAGAGTCTGAAAGAAATGCTGTAGATATATGTGAAGATTTAATAGATAATATTAAAGGCAAATATAATTATTATTTTGATATTGAATCAAATGCAAGTAGTATAGATGGTCCTTCAGCTGGAGCAGCAATGGCTTTATTATTAGTTAGTATGCATTCAGATAAAGATCTAAATGGAAAAGTAAGTATTACTGGAACTATTAGTTCTGAAGGTTATGTAGGCGATGTTGGTGGGATTTATGAAAAAGCAAAAAAAGCTGGAAAAATTGGAATTAAATTATTTATGATACCTTCTGGAAATCGTGAACAAATGATTGAAGAAGATGGAGAAGTTCAATTAATAGATTTAGTAGATTATGCTTATAGTAATTGGGATTTAAAAATAGTTGAAGTAGGTACTATTAAACAAGTTAAAAAATATGCACAAATGAATATAGATGATATTGATATTAATGCTCAAAATATAGATCCTGCATTAGATTTTGTTCCTAGTAAAATTAAATATTCTAAAAGTTTAGAACCTATGAGAGAAATTGTTGATAAATATTTAGTAGATTCTAATAATACTTTAAATAATGCAGAAAGTAGTGTTACTGAAAGTATAATTAAAGATAGTACTGTTACTCAAAGCTTATTGTCTTTTTTAAATTATGCTAAATCTAGTATAAAAGAAGCACAAAAATATTCTTCTTCTAATTATTTATATACTGCTGCTAATAGTTCTTATTTAGCACAAATTTATTCTATAACTGTTGATGAAATTGTAAAGAATCCTTCTATATTAAAAAATGATTCTACAATTTTAGATATTAAATTAGAAGATTTAGAAAAAAAAATAGATTTAGTAGAAAATAGATCTAAATTATGTTCTTTAGATAAAATGGAATGGTGTATAGGTGCTAAGCAAAGAATTACTTGGTCTAGAAATAAATTGTCTGAACTTAAAAGTAATAGCAATAGTGATGCACTTTCTAAAATATTAGATCTTGCATATGCTACTGCTTGGTGTGATATTGCTGATGATTTTTTAGATGTTGCTATAAATAATTCTGATATTAAATTTGTAGAAAGTAATTATTTTAGAAATTTAGCTCAAGAATATATAGTAAATATAGAAAATCAATTAGTAGTTGTTGATATAGATGAAAGTTCTGATTCTGATTTACAAAGAAGAGTTAATGCTGCTAGAACTAATTTTGATAAAGGCTGGTATGTAACTTCTTTATATGATAGTGCTAGTGCACTTGCAGTTTTAGAATCTAAAAATCAAAATAATCAAGAAATATTTAATGAAACTGAATTTTATGCCAATTATAATTATTTATTAGAAGAATTAAGAACTAATAACTCTCTAAATAGTTCAGTAAATATTTGGTCTAAGTTATATTTAGATCATGCTTTAATGTTTGAAGAATCTAATAAATTTTTTAAAGATAAAGATAATAAAAAAGCAGATACAAATTTAAAAACTGCTAATTCTATTATGCAAATATCTAAAAATCTTTATGAAGTTGAAAACATTATTTTAGAATATTATAATAATGCAGATATTCAAAGTATTGTTGTTGAAGTTGTAGATGGTGATCTTAATGTTGTTTCTAAAGATCATTTTAATCAAAATACTTCTAATAATCAAAAACAAGATGTTTATGTTATAGCTAATGATAAATCTAAAGGTAATAATAATTTTATGATTTATGTTTATATGGCTGCTTTATTTTTGATAGTTATAGTAGTTGTTGTAGAACTAGAAAAACAAACTAATAAAAAAGCAAAACTACAAAAACAACTTTCAGATCTTGACGAAAAATTATTAGATGGTAAAATTAGTGAATTTACTTATAAAGAAATGAGACATAGATATTTATTAGATTTAAGTTTATTAAAATCTAAATCTGATTGTGACAAAGATATTCTTAAAGAACATAGGTTAATTGTAAAAAAAATCTGTAAAATTCATCCTTCTTTAGTTGTTCAAATGAAAAAAAGATCTGAACAAAAAAATGTAAAAAGTAAAACTAAAAAGAAAAGTTCTAAAAAGTAACTTTTTTTTATTTTTCTATTTTTATATCTAAAACTATTTGCACAATAGAAGGAGAATAGGATCTAATTATTCTTTTATTTATTATATCTAATTTTATATTTTTTTCTTGAGCTTTATTTTTAATAATGGTGTCAATTTCACTATAGGGATCATTTTTAGGAACAAATCTATAAATATGTATTATACATTTATTTTTAGAGCATTTTATAGCATCATCTAGAAATAAATCTGCAGATTTTGGTAAAGGCATAACAATTCTATTAAAATAATTTTTATAATTGTTAGATACTTCTTTAACATCTCCTAATATTACTTTTATTTTATGTTCTAGTTTATTAAGTTTTAAGTTTTCTTTAAAATAATCTATAGCAATAGGATTTAATTCAATACCTATAATTTCTTTAGGATTTTTATTTTTTGCAATTGCTAGAGCAAATGGTCCTGCTCCTGCAAAAAATACACCTACAATTTCTGTATCTTGAACTAAATCTGTAATTCTTGTTCTTTCAAATGATAATCTAGTTGAACAAAACACTTTTTCTACATCTATTTTAATTTTACAATTATTCTCTTTAATAATTGTTTCTGTTTTATTGTCTCCTGATATGTATTGCATATTTTGAGTCCTAAACACCCCGTAGTGACCACCAGTTTTACTAAGTACTGTTTTAATATGTGGGTGTAACAACATTAAGCCATCACCGATGATTGAGTAGTATTTACTATCTAAGTTGTCTAACCCTATTACAAGTATATCTCCAATCATATCATATGCGCTACTTACTTTATTAATAATATCTTGTGGTAATTTTTTATTTTTTAATATATCTTTTAATTTTTTGGGTTTTTTATTTTGTTTAATATTTTTTTCTAAATTAATTATTTCATATTTTTGTAATAAAGCATTATTTTCATCTAATATAGGTACAATAATATAATCATCTTTTCTTTCAATTTTATAGTTACGATTAACTAGGTTATTTCCTTTTAATTTTTGAAGTGTTATTTGTGCTTTATTTTTATTAATTTTAATACCTTTAATATTCATATAAATCTTATTTTTATTTTTAAAGAAAAACAGTTCTTTTATATTAAATTTAATATAAATAATATTTATAAAATAGTTTATTCTAATTATATGTAGTTATGATATATTTATTTAGTATTTTAGGAGAATTTAATATATTAAATACTATTTTATTTTCTATTATAATTATATATCTCTATTTTTTGTTTTATAAAATTATTTCTAAGTATATAGTAATAGATCTTAATTTTGTATATTCAATAATACCTTTTTTAGTTTTAGGAGGTTTATTAAGAGTTTTAGAACAAGATTATAGTTCTGTAGGAGGACTTGTTAGTTGTTCAACTAATGTTACAAATATAGGTTTTTACTTTTGTACACCTGGTTTTTTAATATTAATATTTTTAATTTATTTGTTTTTTTTAGTTGTAAGTATATTTTTAAGTAAAAAAACAAAATTTAAGTATTATTTTATATTAAATGTATTTTCTGGTTTTTTAATAATTCCTTTATTTATTTATACTATATTTAATTTTACTTATTTTAATTTATTTTTATTAACTTTTGTTTTAAGTTTTTTATTATTATTTTTAATAAGTTTTGTTTTTAAAATATTAAAATCAAATCTATTAATTTCTAAAATTAACAAAATAGTATTATTTTCAGAAATATTAGATGGTTGTGCTACAAGTATAGGAATTTTATATTTTAAAGATGTTTTTGTAGAACAACATGTCTTATCCAGAGTTATATGTAATATATCACCATATCTATTTGTTTTTTTTAAAATCATTTTTACTTTATTATTTTTATATTTAGTAAATAGATATGTATCAAATAAAAGAGAACAAATCTATATTAAATTAATAATCATTATCTTAGGATTATTAACAGGTTTTAGAACAACCCTAAGTATTTCATTATTGGTTTAATTTAAATTTAAGATATATTTATATATCTTTTTGTAAGTATATTATTTATAAAAGTACTATTTTTATATAAAAATATTATCTTGTTTTTGCCTCGGTGGCTCAGTGGTTAGAGCAATCGGCTGTTAACCGATAGGTCGAAGGTTCAAATCCTTCTCGGGGCGTTTTTTACTATTTTTTTAGATTGTTTTTTTTACATTCTATTTATATATGTTTTTGATACTAAGTTATTAGTACTGTAAGTAATATACAGTATTGTTAAAATATATTTTTAAAAAAATAAAAAAAGGTGATTTTATGTCTATAGTTCATATAACTGATTCTAATTTTAATGAAGAAGTAGTAAATTCTAGTATTCCTGTAATAATTGATTTTTGGGCACCATGGTGTGGTCCTTGTCAAATGATGGGTCCTGTTTTTGAAGAAATAAGTAAAGATTATGAAGGTAAATTAAAATTTGTAAAAGTTAATACAGAAAATAATTCTAATATATCTAGTCAATTTAATATTACTGGTATTCCTGCTTTAATAATTACAAAACAAGGAAAAGAAGTAAATAGATTAGTAGGATTTATGCCTAAAGAAATATTAAAACAAAAAATTAATGAGCTTTTATAGATAAATATGTTTGATTTTAGTAATGATTGTAAATATATAACTAAAGAAAAAATAATTGCTTGTGCATTAGGTCTTAATAAAACTGAATTAATAATTTTTTCTATTTTGTTAGAAAATAATAAAAATAATAAAGAAATAACTAGTAAATGTATAAAATCTAAATTAAATTTAGATATTACAAATATACAAAGATATCTTAAAAATTTAATAGAAAAAGATTTAGTAATAAGATCTAAGCATAATTTAAGTACTAGTGGTTATATCTATATTTATAAAATAAAAGATTTGTCTTATATAAAACAAAAAATACTAGAAAATACAACTAAATTATTTGAAAAAATAGAACAAGAGATAATCAAGATTTGATAGAAATACTTTTATTTAAAATTATTTTTTTCTTCTATCTAAATCTTTAAGTATTTCTTTACCTTTAGTAGATATTTTTATAATTTTACCTTTTCTTAGTTCTTTATTTTCTATTTTTATAAGTTTTAATGCTTCAAGTTCTTTAATAGTTTTAGAAGTTGTGGGAAAATTTAAGTTAGTATCTATAGTTATTTCTTTAGGTGTTTTTGGATAATTAAGACAATATAATATTTTCTTCTTGTTTGGCGAAGCTAACACTTTTCCAAGTGTTTCAAAATCATAATTTTGTTTATAATTTTTATTAGTAGTCATAAAAATTAAGATATTTGAAGTTTTATTTTAAAGTAGTTACAATTTAGTTATGTTTTAGTTAACGGGTTTAAAAATATTTTGTTTCTATATTATATATGAAATTTAATAAAAGTATATTACTTTTATTTTTATTTACTTTAATAATAATATTTCTAGTTAATGTTCTACTAACTATTTCTCATGAACAAGCTCATTTAGAGATAAATAAATCTTTTGATTGTAAAAATAATTATATAGAGTATAATTATTTATTCTCAAATGCTGTAACACATGCACTATGTAATTTAAATAATATAGAAGAAATAGAGTATACTAAGTTACATATGTATAATGAGATATTTTCTTATAATATTAGAATATTAATATATTCAATAATACTTAGTGCTTTTTTAGTATCTTTTACTTTATTATTACTTAATAAATAGTGGTTTATTGTTCGGTAATGACCTATTTATGACGATTTAGATACACTTATAAACATAATTGTAATTTATATATTTAGAAATATAAATTAATATTTTTGAAATTTAAATAAAATAATAAATTGGAGATTATATATGAATAAATTAAGTTGGTGG
>CAYXWT010000037.1:0-4583 GCA_964468895.1 uncultured archaeon
ATGATTAATAATATATTTTCCATTTTTTCCATTTAAATTATTTCCTTTTATAGAACTAATAAATTGATCATATTCATTATTAATTTTAATAAAAGCATTATCAATAGATTCACTAGTTACAGCATCTTTAATATTTACAGTAAGTTTAGAATTATATGGTAAAACTAAATTTGGATTTAGTTCAACTATCATTTGTTTTTCTGGAGATACATTAAAATTAAATTTATCTTCTAAAGTTGATATAGTAGGTCCTGTTATTTTTGAATCTATAAAAGTATTACCTAATTGTTTAGCTATAAAAAACACATAATATTTTTCTTTAACACCAGCTCTTAGTGATATATTTTCTTTAGAAACAGAAAATTCTGAAATTGATTCTAAATTTACATTTTCAGGAAATTGTAATTTATTATCAATAGAAATAAATGATAATATTGGATTATTTGTAGAAGTAAATGATTCTAAATTTACTTCTCTATTTTTAAAACTAAATAATATAAGCTCAAGAGCATAAACATTATCTTTTATTGCAAAAAACTTATCTGTTTCATAATCAAAAATATCTCTATCAACAAATTTATAAGATACACAAAAATCATTATTACAATTTGCAGGGATTTCAAATTGATCAACAAAGATTTCTTTAGTATCAGCATATAATCCTTCTTTTTCAGCAGAATTCACATTTTCTAAAAGTTGTGAATCTACTGGATCTCTATATATTTTGCCAGCAGTTTTAGCCCAAGCTCTATAACTAAATTTAAGTTTACTTTCACTTTCATCAATACTATTAACTTTTATTTTAATTTGTTCTGAAATAACATTTTTGGAAGTATTATTCCATTCTAATTGTAACCATTTATTTTGTTCTCCACCACTACCTAAATTTAAATAATCTATAGAAGATAAACCTGGTGTTGGTGTTGAATTGTAAGTTGTAGAATATTTAAAGTTATTAGTATTAGCTTTAAAACCAGTAATACCATAACTCATACTTTCAGAATCTTTTTGAGTATCATTTCCAGCTCTTATATGAATTCCACCTTTTGTAGCATCATTTGGAAAAACAATATTAAATATTAAAAAATATTCTTTATTAGGTGTAATAAAACCAACTTTTTGTCCAGTATTATCTTCAACACCCACAAAATCAATAATTGGATAATCTCCTAAAAGTTCATCAACAGAACTTTTTTGTAGTTCTAAAATATCATCTTCTCCAACTCTAGTATTAAAAGTTGTAAGTTCTCCATCTGGAGATGTATAATCAACTATTAAATCTTTATAACCATTAGTGTTAAACTCAATTACACTTCCATCTATATCAGAATCAAAAAGTATCTCTCCATCTTTTGTTTTAACAGTAACATGTCCATCAAGAATTGGATTACCATTTTCATCAACTAATTTTAATTCAACTATTCTAGATGCATCATCAATAATTAAAATAACTTTATTATCTCCTAATTGACTAATAGTTATAACTTTAGAAGCATTAGAATCTCCAACAATACCTACAACTTTATAAGTTTTATTAACTTCTAAATTACAAGACACATAACCAGTAATATCTACTTTTAAAGAACCAAAACCAACTGGAATTTCAGATTCATCTTTAACTTCAGATATTAAAACATTAGCAGTATCAATAGGAGCACTTAAAGAATTATAAACCCAAATTGATAATTTTGCTGAGTTTTCTATAGTTAATTTATTTAGTATAAATGAAACATTATTTTTTTCTTTTAAATTTATTATTTCATTAACTGGTAAATAATCTTTATTATAAGCAGTAACAATATAATTAAGATCTTGATTTAGACCATTAAATATTAAAGTACCTAATTCACTAGTAACATTACTATCTACTAAATTACCTTTAGAATTATATAAATTAACAGTTGTATTTTCAACAGGTAAATTAGAAGAAGAATCTATTACAGACACTCTTAAAGTAGAACCACCTTCTTTTAAAACAACATTATAGTTTTCTTCAGAACTTAGAACTCTATATGATTCATCAAGTGTATCACTATCAAAAGAAATATAATTTTCTTTACTTACAGTTAATCTAATACTCTTACCAGTAGTTATTTTAAATTCTGCAACTCCAAACTCATCAGTATTATCTAAACCTAAAGTTTCAGAACTAGAATTAAATATTTGAACAAGTGCATCAGAAATAGGATTATTATCTAAATCAGAAACATTTACAATTACTGAAGAATATTCTCCTTGAAAACTTAAAATATCTACACTTAAATAAATATCTTTTGTTTCTGAATCTTCATTTAAAGTATAATTAAAAATATATGATTCATAACCATCTGCATTAATAACAATGTCAAGTTCTTTACCAATTGGAACAGTAACTCCAATTTCGCCATCATTTTCAGAAACTGAAGAAATTGCTTTAGAACTTCCATCAGATTTAAAAGTGATTTCTGCATTAACTTTAGGAATTCTTTTTTTATTATCATTATCAATAGCATGAATTATTAAAAATCCTTCTTCATAATTTTCTTCAAGTTTAAAATTAATAGTTTGTTCTTTAGAGTTTATATTTATAGTTTTAATAATTTCTTTATAATTATTTAAAGTAGATTTAAAAAGATAATCTTTTCCAACATCTAAATTAAGTTCAAAAACACTATTATTATCTACAGATTCATTAAAAATAACTATATCTACATTATCTGGATCAATAATTTCTAATTGAACACCATTTAATTCTCTACTTTTATAATCATTAAAATATACTGTTAAAGAAACTTTATTTCCAAAACCAAAAAATATTAAAAATAAGATTATTGCTATTAAAATTATAAGAATAGAAATTACAAATGGAAAAGCAGGAATACCTTTCTTTTCTAAACTATCATTCATTTTATTAAGGTTAATTCCTTTTTTAGTAAACCAGTTACAAGTATTTAAATAACCATTTTCAAGTAATTTATAAGTACTACTAAAAAAATTAAATTTCTTTTTATTATCTTTAGAACTCATTTTTAATTCTCTTTATAAAATTATTTTTTTAAAACTATTATAATTCATCATATATATATGACAAAAGTTATTTATAAACATTACTAAAATATATTATAATTTTAAATAAAACTATTTATATAGATAACTATTTTTAATAAATTAGTTATATAATAAAAATTTAAAAAAAAGAAAAAAATAGAAATTAATCTATTTTGAATTTGCAATTCTAATAATAGCAACAATTGAAACTATTAAAGCTGCAGGCATTACAAAATTTACAAAATTTAAAATTAACTTTTGTAAAAAGCTACCAACTAATGGAAGTGTATGTAATGGTGTTGCACTTGTTGCAATTAACACTATTGATGCTAATAAAAATAAAGATATATTTTTATCTTCTATATTTAACAAACCAATTATTATTCCTAATACTAATAAAACAATAGGAACCCAGTTAGCTGCATTTATTGAAGGTATTAATGCAAAGATAACTGATAATAACAAACCTAAAAGAAAAGCATAAGCACCAATTCTTTGAATAGTCATATTTTTCAACCTCCTTAATTATATTTTTTTAATTAAAATTAATACAAATTATATTAAAATATAGAAATAATTAGAAACAAATATATTATAAAGATTATATTTTTGAAGAATAAGTGGCAGAAAAGAGAAAGAGTAATTTGTAATCTATTTTTGTATATTACTTTCTCTTTTTATTAAATTTTTTGTAATCTATTTGTTTTTATAATTCTTTTCTAAGGCAGGAAAAGAGGGGAATAAAAGTTTATTTAAAATTTTAATTTCTTTAAGGGGGTTGAAATATGTAATCTATTTTAACCTAAAACTTCCATAAATTTTATTTTAAAACAAAATAAACTTTTCTTCCAGATTGAATCTTTGTAAGCATTTTACCTTTTACTAATTTATTTAATCTTTGAGAAGCTGCATTTGTTCCTTTGTAATTTAACAATGTTTTAATATCACTAGCAACAGCTTTTCCTTTTTCTCTAATAAAAGATATTATTTTTTCATCAGTTTCACATAAAATACTAAAAACATTATTATCTGAAACTAAATCTCTATTTTGTAAATTAAAGTTTGTATTATTATTATTACTTAATTTTGATTCTAGTGTGTTATATTTATTATTAATATCAGAAAGTAATTGATTAGTTTTCTTTCTTTCTTCAATTAACTTAAATATTAAAACACCCAATACCATAGGATCTTTTATATTTTCTTTTAATTTAAGTAAATCTTCTAAACCTAATTCTTTAGCTTGTTCTTTTAATATAAGCTCAAGAAATGATTTACTTGAATTTTCTTTAACATTAAATAATTGATCTGTCATGATGAATCATTTTTTTATCACACTATATCATGATTATGTCATGACGATAATATAAACAAATCATTTTATTTTTCCAAAAGAAATAGCCTAAAAAGTTAAGATTCTTAACCATTTTAGATTTTGATTATGTATACTACTAAAATATCATAAATATGTCACAAATACAATAAATAAATATCTTATATTTATATATATAATCAAGTTATTAATAAAGTATGGTGTTTATTTTACAAACTTTTTT
>CAYXWT010000037.1:4683-7173 GCA_964468895.1 uncultured archaeon
TCTTTAATTTAACTTTTAGTTACCTATTTTCAAAACAGGCTCTAAACCTATTTTTAAATAATTATTTTCATAAAATTGTTTTGTAAATAGTTTTGTCATAAAAGTATTATCCTTAGAAATTATTTCTTGCAATAAATCAAGATTTTTCTCAGTAGGAACTTATAAATCTTCTGATAAAGAATAACTTTCTGAATATACATCTACATAAACTAAAGTACTAACAATATAATTTTCAGGAATATTAATATTAGAATACTCACCATCTATTTTTTGATAAACATATAATAAACCACTACTCATTGTAATAACTAGAAAAAAAGTATTTTAAGAATAATAATAACCTAATTTACCTATTATAGATACTATTCTTTTTTTATTTTCATTTAGATAAAAGTTAGCTCTATTTATTTTTTGGTTATAGATATCTTTTCTATAACCAATTTTTAAAATAAAAATAATGTTTTTTTCTATCTTATATATAACTCTAAATTTATTAATATGTAAAGATCTAAAATTTTTATAATTAGACTTTAGTGGTTTACCTAAATATGCATTTATTTCTAATTCTTTTAATTTTTTTAGTATTTGAATATATATTGAACAATCTACTTTTTTAAGAAATTTAGATATAGACTTAGAATACTTTAAAGTATATTTTTTTATAAATCTTCATATTTAACTCCAAGCTCACTCAATATTTCTTCAAAACTTAAATAATTACCTTTTTTAATTTCTTTTTCTGAATTTTCAATTTCTTTTAATTCAGTTAAAAATTCTAAGTCTTCAAGTTTTTTTACTATTGCTTGTCTAGAAATTTCTGACCATTTAATTTCAGGGTATTTCTTCATAAGCACATGTATTTTATCAGGAACAGACAAAGTCATATTAGCCATAAACATCACATATTTAATTTTTAAAAAACATTTCTTACAATCAAAATTATGTGCCAACACACTTATATTTGCATCTTTTTTTAAAAAATAGTTTAAAGGTTAATATTTTTTACAAAATTGTATGTTTAAATATTATTCTACATACTTTCTAGTCTTTTTATTCTTTCTTCTATAGGAGGATGTGTAGAAAAAAGACCACTTACCTTTTTAACTGAAACAGGATTTGAAATATAAAGATGGGCTGTTCCTTTTGTTGCTGTTTTTGTAGGTATATTTAAATTGGCAATTTTTTTAAGTGCATTAGCAAGACCTTGTGGATATCTAGTAAGTTTTGCTCCGTTACTATCTGCTAAATATTCTCTATTTCTAGATATTGTCATTTGTATAACCAAACCAATTATTGGAGAAAGAACTACAAGTACTAAAGCTACTACTATTAATATAGAACTTTTATTACCTTTACTTCTACCACCACTAAAAAACATAGATCTTAAAGCAATATCTGAAACAACAGTTATTATTCCAAATAGAACAGTAACAAGAGTCATTATTTTTATATCTTGATTTTGTACATGAGACATTTCATGAGCAATAACACCTTCAAGTTCTTCTCTATTTAAAGTTTTTAATAATCCTGTTGTTACCGCTACTGAAGCATGCTCTGGATCCCTACCTGTTGCAAATGCATTAGGTGAAGGATCATTAACTATATATACATTAGGTTTAGGAATCCCTGCAGCCATTGCAAGACCTTCAACAACATTGTGAAGATGTATATATTTAACAGGATCTGCTTTTGTAGCTTTAGTAGAAGCTAGTACAATTTTATCTCCAGAATAATAACCAACTAATGCATAAATAATAGCTATTATTCCTGCAAAAGTCATTATTCCAAAACTAAATGTACCTGAAAGTATATAACTTACAGCTACACCAAGTACACCAATAAAAATTATAAATAAAGCTATTAAAAAAAAAGTTTTTACTTTATTTTTACTAATTTCATCATGAAAATCTCTTCTTATTTTTTTATCCATATTTAACAACATTTTCTATTTATTTTAATTAAAAACAAATTATAAACCTACAAACCCAAAATGAATATATTTGATTATTTTTTAATAATATATTCTTCAGAATGATAAGCATCTAAGTTTTTTCCTTTTGTTCTTATTATTTTTAAAGCACCAGTAGCATTTATTACTTTTACTAATGTATAAACTTCCTTATCAGTAAAAGAAAAACCATGCTTACCTAGTATTCTATCAAAATCTACAAAATCTAGGTGTTCTTTAGATTTCATCTCTTTAATAATTTGATTCCAAGCTCCAGTAAAAGCCTTCTTTTCTGTATGAATTTGCTTAAAACCAAATTCTTTTGCAAGTAAATTAATTCTTTTTCTTTCTCTAGGTTTTACAAACCAACTATTTTTCAACTTATTTATAATATTCTTTTTAAGCATAATATTCGCACCACCATAAATATAAAACTAGTCTAATAATTAAAATAATGTTAATTAAATATAAAAAGACATTGTTTTAAAATTTTATAATAATATTATGAAAATTAAAACTAATATATTTTATGATTCCTATAT
>CAYXWT010000038.1:0-7137 GCA_964468895.1 uncultured archaeon
TATGGGCATCTAAGAATCGAAAAACAGTTGCTAAATTATTGATCTTTATTAAATCTCAGATCCGCGATCCACTAAGCAATGGTTAACTAACATACTGCTGCTTCCTTCCAGACCTGACAGGGTTAGAAAGTAAAACCATTCTTAATGGACGAATCTTCAGCAATTTAATAAAGGATAATTTAGTACTTATTTCCCTCAACTTAGATATAACTCCAGCATATGCAGATTTCTGGTACAGGGAACTGCAAACTCCCCAGTCTGCCCATAAATATATATTTTAAGCGATATATTTATAAACACTATTATGAATAATATTTACATAGTAGTAATATATGTATTTTTTATGTTATAGTTTAAAATAAGCGTTTTTTATGCTTTTTTTGAGATATAAAAGATAAAAATATTAGTTTTTCAAAAAAATGAGGTGGTTTAATTGAAATCTATTGTAGAAAAAGCAGTAACAAGTAAAAAAGAATCTGATTCTCTAGATTACTTAAAAGAAGGAGAATTTGCTGCACCTAAAATTATGGTTATGGGTATTGGTGGAGCTGGAAACAATTCAGTAAATAGAATTTGTGCTATGGGTGTTAGTGGTGCTGAATTAGTAGCAATTAATACAGATAGACAACATCTTGGTATTATTTCTGATGATATTACAAAATTATTAATAGGTAAAAGTGTTACTAATGGACTTGGAGCTGGTGCATATCCTGAAATAGGAGCAAAAGCTGCTGAAGTTAGTAAATCTGCTCTTCAAGAAGTTTTAGATGGTATTGACATGTTATTTATTACTGCTGGTATGGGTGGTGGAACAGGTACTGGTGCTGCTCCAGTTGTTGCTCAAATAGCAAAACAACAAGGAGCTATTGTAATTGCAATAGTAACTTATCCATTTGCTTTAGAAAGAGCAAGATTATTAAAAGCAGAAGATGGTATTGACTTAATGAAAGATATTTGTGATACTGTTGTAGTAATTGACAATAATAGATTAGTAGAATTAGTTCCAAATTTACCAATGCAAGATGCTTTTAAAGTTGCAGACGAAGTAATTGCTAGAACTGTAAGAGGAATTACTGAAACTATTACACAACCAAGTTTAATTAATCTTGATTATGCTGACATTAGAACAGTAATGGGTGGAAAAGGATTAAGTGTTATAGCTGTTGGTGAAAGTCAATCTGTAAACAAAATAGATGAAGTAGTTGAAGACACTTTAAAGAATGCTCTTTTAGATGTTGATATTACAGGTGCTACTGGTTGTTTATTACATATAACTGGTGGAACTGAATTAACTCTTGGTGAAGCAAACTCAGTTGGTGAAATGTTAACAGAACAAATCGATGCTAACGCAGCTGTTATTTGGGGTGCTAGAATTGATCCTACTTTTGAAAACAAAATTGAAGTTATTGCTATCTTTACAGGTGTTAAATCACCTTTTATAAAAGGAAGCAAGAAATTCAGAGGATCAGAAAGTCCAACTTCATCTTCAAGAAGATATGATGATGACTTTGGTTTAGATGTATTATAAATACATCTAAATTAGATTTTAAAGTATTTATTTTTTAAATACTTTTAAATCGCCTCTTTTTTTATTTTAAAAAACAATTTTTGATTTTATATTTATTAAGATTTAGTTCTACTTTTTGTGCTATTTGTATGAAAAAGTAGATTTTTTATATCATTTTTTGTAACAATAGCTATATTTATAAACTTTTTGATATTAAATATATGTATGATTTCAACTAAAGAAATTATTCTTACAATAGGATTAAATAATAAAATTAATATTAAAGATCTGTCTTTAATATTAAATTCTAGTTATAAGAATGTTTTTAAACATATTAAAAAACTAGAAACTGAAGGTCTTATTTTTAAAAATAAAAACAAAGAATATGAATTAAAAGAAAGTGTAGAATCTAAATCTTTTTTTTCTTTATTGTATTTTTGTTTTAAAAATAATTTAGATTATAGATTGCTTGTAAATAAAAAAACAGCAGACATAATTTATTATTATTATAAAAATAAAAATCTAAATAAGTTTAATAGTTATTACTATAGAGATATATTAAAAACACTAGAAAGATTTAATTTTATTTATATTAAATCTAAAAAGCCTTTAAAATTAGTTTTGTTTAATAGTCCATTTTTAAATTTACTTGTGAAATATTTTTTAAATAAAGAATTAAAAATAAATAACTTAGAAGTTTTAGAAAATATTGATTTGGATAAACTTGATAGTTCTTTATTATTAAACTATAAAAAATATTTGCAGTATAAAAACAAAAATAATAATTTAAATTTAATTAATGTTAATACCAATTTAAAATTAAATTTAATATATAATAGTTTAAGCTTAGAAGGAAATAATCTTACTTTACCAGAAACAGAAAAAATACTTAAAAAGAAAATTATTTCAAATGCAAATATTTCAGATATAGAACAAACTTTAGATTATAAAAAAGGCATAGAATTTTTACTTAAAAAAAAAACTATATTAAACTTAAAAAATATACTTGAATTTCATAAAATTGTTGCAAATTCACTAACCAATAGTGCAGGATATATTAGAAAAGTAAATGTGAAAATAATACAAAACCCTAAATTTAAAACCAAACATTGGAAAGATTTAGATTTTCTATTGGAGAACTTATTTAAAAATATAGAGTTAAATTTAAATGATATAAACTATAAAGATATTTTAGAAATTACAAAGTTTTGTGCTTATATACATAATGAGTTTCAAAGAACACATCCTTTTGAAGATGGAAATAGTAGAACTTCTAGAGCTATTATTGCAAAGATATATACTTACTTTGATTTACCTATAATTAATATTCCTATAGGTTTATTTAATGTTTATATGGGTTTAACAAAACTTTCTAAAAAAAGAGATGATAAGCTATTAGATGTACTTTTAAAAATTATAGTTAATGATACTTTAATTAAAAAAACAAAAAATAAAAATTAAGATTAAATATGAAATGTGTAAAAGATTTTATTTGGAAAAAAGGATTAAGTGTTAAAGAACTAGTTAATAATTATGAAGGAGTTGGTTTTCAATCTCATGAATTGTTTAGAGGTAGCGAACTTATTAAGAAAATGAAAAAAAATTCTGCAAAAATTTATTTTAGCTTTACTTCTAATATGGTTACTACTGGTCTAAGAGGTTTTTTTGCTCAAGTAATAAAATATAAAATGTGTGATGTTATTTGTACTACTACTGGTGCTGTTGAAGAAGATATTATGAAATCTTTTGGAGAAAAGTTTATTTTAGGTTCATTTGCAAGTGATGATAATGAACTTTATGAACGTGGAGAAAACAGAGTTGGGAATGTTTTAATAAAAAATGAAAGTTATGAAAGATTTGAAAGTAAAATGCAAGATATGCTTAGTGATATTTATGAAACTAAAAAGAAACTAAGTGTAAACCAATTACTTAAAGAAATTGGTTTAAGAATAAAAGATGAAAATTCATTTTTATATCAAGCAGCAATAAATAATGTACCTGTATTTTGTCCAGCTATAACTGATGGCTCACTTGGTTTTGATCTTTATTTATTTAAACAAGATCATAAAGATTTTGAAATAGATATTATTAAAGATTTTTCAGATATTATTTTTACTACTACTCATGATGAAAAAAAAGCAATTATTGCATTAGGTGGTGGAGTTTCAAAACACCATGTTATTTTAACAACACTAATAAATGGTGGAGCAGATTATGCTCTTTATATGACTACAGCCAGTGCAACATCAGGAAGTCTTTCAGGAGCTACTACTCAAGAAGCAAAATCTTGGGGTAAAATAAAAGATGATGCTGATGCAGTAACAGTATATGGAGATGTTACTATTACTTTTCCGTTAGCTATGATAAAAGCACTTGAAGAATTAGTTGAAGAAAAAATAATTAAAATCTAACATCTAATATTTTTTCTAATTTTTTTTTAATTTTTGGATCTAGTTTTTTAACTTCTTTAATTCCAATTGGATCTTTTTTTAAAAAATTAATTAATTTTTTTCTAATTTCTGAATTTTTTTTAATATTTTCTTTTAGTTTTTGAAGATTTAAATTTTTTAGAAAATATTTATCTATGTGTGTTTTATTATCTTTTAGAGTCCTTAAATTTTTTTGTCTGTTATCTTGCTTGAAAATAGCAGGCTCTTTGCGTTTGGAATAATTTCTAAAACCAAGTTTATTAGGTGTCATATTAATAATCACTTTTAATTTATTTTTAAATTTACACTGCTTTTTTTTAATGTTGTATTGTAATGATTAGATGAAAGTTGTGTTATTAAAATTTAACACCTAATAAACTTTCAACAATTTTTAATTGATCAGGAGTTAATTTTTTAACTTCATTTCTTCCTACTTCAGTTTTTTTTAAATATTGAATAATTTTTTCTTTATAGTGAGGTGTTCTTATAATATTTTCTTTAAATCTAGTTAGATTTTGTAAGGCGTATTTATCTATATGTTGTAGTTGTTTTTGTTCTATTTTATTTATTTGTGATCTACGTGATATTTTATGTAAATGATTGTAAATATCTAATCCTGCCTTGCCATTAAATTTACTCATTAGTATCACTTATTTTGTATTTATATTTTTTTAAACTATATTTATTATAATTAAAAACGTTTATAAAGTTGTATTTAATTTTAAAATTGGAATTAATATTTTTTAAAAAGTTATTTGAATATAAAGTATTTATATATATTTTGTGTCTATATAAATATATTTAAGGTGTTTAATTATACTTATTATAATTATAAAAATTTATAAAATAATATACTATTAAAAATGATACATTATGGCTCTAGAAAAATGGAATAAAGACTTAGAAAAAGAAATAATAAATAATGAAATAAATAATAAATTATTTAATTTTAAAGATTGTGAAGAAAAAAAGTTATTTAGTATAGATACACCACCACCATATCTGAATAGACCAATTCATATTGGTCAAGCTACTACTTATGCAATTATGGATATGATTGCAAGATATAGAAGAAAAAAAGGAAACAATGTTCTTTTTCCTCTTGGATTAGATAGAAATGGACTTCCAATTGAAATGGAAGCTGAAAAGAAATTTAATATGTCTATATTATATACTCCAAGAGCTGAATATATTGAAAATTGTAAAAAACTATTAGTTGAATATTCTGGAGAAACTCAAAATAGTTTTAAAAAAATAGGAATTAGTTTTAATTCTTATCAAGTTAATGATCAAGTTGGTTCTGTTTATGAAACTGATTCACCTAAATATAGACAACTAACTCAAAAAACATTTATTGAATTATATAAAAAAGGACTTATTTACGAAGATGAAAAAGTTGTAAATTATTGTCCTGGTTGTAAAACTACTATAGCTGATTCTGAAATAGCTTATAAAGAAGTAAAATCTTCATTTAATACTGTTTTATTTACTGTTAAAGAAACTGGTGAAAAAATACCAATAGCTACTACACGTCCAGAACTAATACCAAGTATTGGTATGGTTATATTTAATCCAGAAGATGAAAGATGGATTAAATTAGAAGGCAAGACTGCTATAACACCTTTATTTAATATAGAAGTTCCAATAAAAGCACATCCTCAAGCTAAAAAAGACAAAGGTACTGGTTTAGTTATGATGTGTTCAGCTGGAGACTATAGTGATATTAGGTTTTTTCGTGAACAAGGAATAAAACCAATAATTTCTATAAATATAGATGGAACTATGAATTCAAATGCAAAAGAATTTGAAGGTCAAAAAGTAAAAGCAGCAAGAGCTAATGTTATAGAAAAACTAAAAGAACTTAATTTAATTACTGAAGAAAAACAAATAGTTCATAAAGTTCCAATATGTGAACGAAGTAAACATGAAATAGAATTTATTGCTCAAAGTGAGTTTTATCTTAAACAATTAGATTATATAGAAAACATTAGAGAACTTAGTAAAGACATTAACTTTACTAACCCACTTAGTAAAAAAATACTAGAAGATTGGCTTAATACAGTTTCAACTGATTGGCCAATATCAAGAAGAAGATTTTATGCTACTGAAGTACCTTTATGGTACTGTGATGATTGTAATGAAGTTATATTAGGAGATCCTACTAAATATCAACAACCTTGGAAAGAACTACCAAATGGAGGAAAATGTCCTAAATGTGGTTCAACTAATATTAGAGGAGACAAAAGAGTATTAGATACTTGGTTTGATTCATCTAATACTCCTTTGTATATACATAACTTTGGAAAAGATTTTTTTAGTAAACACCCAGTTTGTAGTTTAAGACCACAAGGTAAAGAAATAGTTAGAACTTGGTTATATTATACATTACTTAAAGCATATCTTATGACTGAAAAAAGAATTTTTGATGATGTTTATGTTCATCAACATATACTAGATCAAAAAGGATTTAAAATGTCTAAATCAAAAGGAAATGTAATAGATCCACAAAAAATAGTAGATCTTTATGGAGCAGAAGCATTTAGACTTTGGGCAGTAAGTGAAGGAAATCTAGATCAAAAAGATTTCATGTGTTCAGAACAAAGTATAAAAGCAGAACAAAAAACTCTAAACAAATTATGGAATGTAGCAAAATTTATTTCTCAATTTAAAAAAGTAGAAGGAATAAGTTCAGAACTAACTGAACTAGACCTTACACTTAAAAAAGAAATAAATAATCTAGTAGAACTAGCAGATAATAACTATCATAATTATGATTTCCATAATCCAGTAATAAAAGCTAAATATTTTTTAAATAACACATTATCATCTAATTATTTAGAACTAGTAAAGAATAGATGTTATAATGATAACAAACAATTTAGTGATTCCACTCAAAACGGTGCAATAGACACACTTAGATATTGTCTAGAAAAACTATTGTATATATTATATCCAATAATTCCTTTTACTACAAACAAAATAATCATGGAAATATTCAACAAAGATATATACAAAGAAAGTTTTCCAACAAAAGAAGATTTCGAATCTAAATTAACAATAGACGATATAGAAAAAGTAAACAATGCAATTTGGAAATTCAAAAAAGACAACAATATTTCGTTAAAAGACAATTTAGAAAAAGCAAATATTCCAGAGATATACAAACTTATAGAAAAAGACCTAAAGCAAACACATCATATA
>CAYXWT010000039.1:0-7106 GCA_964468895.1 uncultured archaeon
ATAATTATAAAAATTTAAAACCTCCTTTAAATCAATTTAAAAGAGTTCATATTACTCAACAATTTGTATTAATTTTTCAAGTAGATACTAAAACTAATTCTATTTTATTTGTATATTTTGATCATAGAAAAAATGTTTATAAAGATTTGAAACTTTAGTTAAATTTAAAGTTTGTTTATTATTGCCATTTTTTCTATAATTTGATCTTCTATATCTTTTTTAGATTTTATATTATAAAATCTAAGGGCTTTATTTTGATTATATTTTTCTATTTTTAATTCTTTTAAATCTAAATTGTTTGTAATTTTATTAATATCTTTTGTAGTTATTTCTTTTGAACTTACAATTTCTAAGAAAACATTATTTTTACCTTTTTTAATAAAAAATCCTTTGTCTATTTTGTTTAACTGATTGCTACAATTTAAAGTTAAAAGTATTTCATTTTTAAGATTTTTAGAAGTGTTAATTTTATCAAATATTCTATTTTTGGATATAAATATAGCCCATAACAGGTGATTTTTACTGTATATTTGTGTGTTTGGTATTATTAATATGTCTAAATAAGATTTTTTATCATTTTTTTGATCTTCAATTCTTTTTAAATAGTTTTCTATATTATTAATATTTATAGATCCATAAATATTATATATAAAGATCTTCTTTTTTCCTAAACTAAAATAATGTTTGTTCATAATATTATTAGTATTTGAAAAAATATATAAATTCTTGCATGTTTAAATAAAATCATGTAAACAGTTAAAAAAATATAAAATGATAAATAAAAGTAAAATTATACTTAGGGTGAAAATAATATGGTTGAATGGAGAAAAAAATCAAAAAGAAAATCAACAGGCGGCATTAATAACGCTACAAATAGAAAAACAAAATCTTTAAGTGATAGAGGTGGACTTTTTTCTAAAACTGTTGTTGATGAAGATAGTAAAAGATACAAAGTTAGAACTATTGGTGGCGGTAGTAAAACAAAATTAGCAAAGACAAATGATATTTTGGTTTCTAGTGGTGCTAAAACTATTAAATGTAAAATTGTAGGTGTTGAAAATAATTCTGCAAATAAACATTTTGTAAGACAAAAAGTAGTAACTAAAGGTGCTATCTTAAAGGTTGAATTAGAAGGTAAAGAGACTAAAGTTAAAGTAACTAGTAGACCTGGTCAAAGTGGTCAAGTAAGTGGAATTGTTATAAAATAGATCTAAATGATCTATTTATATTATTTTTTCTAATTCTTAATTTATAATGACATTTAAAAAAAATAGAAATTTGTTTTCTTTAAAACAAATAAAAAAAGATTTAAAAAATAAAAAAGAACTTAAAAAGTCCTTTATTTTTTTAATTTATTTTTTAGTTATATTTGTAGTTGTTTATTTATTTTTAAATAATGTGCTTTATAATTATATTAATTATTGTTATGGTTTTATTTCTAATTTTATAATTTCAAATATGTTTGGTATAAATACCAGTTTTATATTTGATGATATTAATCTTATTTCTGTAATACTTATTAATTCTTTAAATTATCCTGTATTTATAACTTTTTTATGTACTGGTATATTAGAATTTTCTTTAATAAGTTCTGCAATATTAGCTTCCAAAGGTATTAGTTTAAAAAATAGAATTTATGGTTTTTTACTTAGTATTCCTTTAGTAATTGTATTTAATATTTTTAGAATAGTTTGTACAATTTTAATGATAATTTATTTTTCATTACCATTAGCAGAGTTTTTACATTCTTTTTTATTTAGATTATTTTTAATAATAATTGTAATTGGTTTTTATTATTTCTGGTTTAAATTTTATTATAATAAATAAGAATAAGAATATTTAAGATTTACTATCTTTAATTAGTTTTTTTACTTGTTCAACTGTTGTATATTCTAATGGATTTATGTTTTCTATAATATACTTCATTTCTTTTAATTCTTCAGCTTTAGCAAATCTTTTTGTAAAAAGTTCCATGTTTGTTTCTAAGGATCTAATTTTTTTTGTAATTTTATCTTGTTGATCTAATATTTCAGTAATTTTAGAGTTATCAATATCACTGTTGGAAGATCCACTGCTTTTGGATGCAATTTTTTTATTTAAAATTAAAATATTTCTTCCAAGTATTTTTTCATTATGTACTAAATATTTAATTTTTTGAGATAATACAAGTATACTTGATTGTAATGCTTTAATATCTTGCATTATTCCTGGTTGTTCATCACTCATGATTTATCTAAGTTTAATTTATATATTATATATGTTAGTTTGTAATATTTATATTTATTTGCTTTTTATTTAAATTTGATATTAAGAGTTATTTTTTAGTTTTTCTGCCTTAATTCTTTAAAAAAGTACATTTATAAACTATTTCATAGATATATTATTTATTAATGGTAGGTAGTTAATTGTGATTGTTATGATTTTAAAAATAAAAAAAATATTTACTTTATTAATGTTATCTATTTGTTTAATTATATTTACAAATAATATATTTGCAATATCTTTAAATATAGATTCTTTTCAAGTAAGAACAGATTCCTATAATTTTTATGATAATGTACAGCAAGGTAACTATTATGATAATGTAGATTTGAAGATGAATTTTTCTATAGATCAATTACTATCTAATAATAATTATTTACCTGTATTATTAAATTCAAAAATATATGGTTTACTTCCAAATGGCCAAATAGTTTTAATAGATGTAATGCCTACTATGCATCATAATATTTATTCAACTAATATTGAAGAATACTTCTCAAATAATTTATTTTATTTAGATCCCAGTTTTGCAGCTTACATGATTTCTTTAAATATAAATTCTTTAGATAATTCTTATTCTGATGTAGATTATGCTTATATTTTTTCAGATTATACAATTTATGAAAATTTTTATGATGAAGATTATTTTGAAGATTTTGAAGATTCAGAAAATCCTAATTCAAATGAAGATGATGATTTGCCAGATGATGAATTTGAAGATGATTTTAGTTTAAGTGGTGTTCAAGATTTTTATTTAGATGAAGATGAAAAAGAAGATTATAAATTATATCTTAAAAATAATTCAGATGAAGAACTTCAAATAATTTCTATAACTACTAATGAACCTACAAGATTAGATGTAGAAGATATTGATTATTCTGAGTTTATTAATAGTGATTCAACAGCTACTATTACTTTAGAATTATTAAGTGATACTGTAAGTAGTGATTATACTGGTGAATTAGAAATAAATGTAATGGCTAGATATTTAGAACAAGATGATATTAGTAAAACTTATGTTTCTAATTATCATATTGAAGATGAAGATTCTCAAAATACAAGTGATTGTTCAGATTTAGAAATAGACAATTCTAGATTTACTATAAATGATAATTTTATTAGTAATTTAGAAATAATTTTAATAAATGAAAGTGATGATTATTATTTTGAATTAGATGAAGTTAATATTGAATCTGATTCAATATTAGAAACAAAGGTTGTAAATTTTACTGAAGAAATTGATGAAGAAAGTAATGGTGTTATTAATTTAGAAGTTATTAGTGATGATATTTCTAATAATACTACTAGAACTATTGAACTTGAAATTGAAGGTTATTTTAAAAGAGAAAATAGAGATTCAGAAAAGTGTAGAATTTCAAAAAATTTAAGAATAAATGTTGAGGATAATTCTTCTAATGAAGATAATTCTACCTCTCAAACTAATTGTAACAATTTAATTTTATTTACTCCAAGTATTATTCAAGAAGAAAATACTATTAAAAACTATAATAAAAACAAAGGTTTTTTTGTAATAAATAATAGTAATAAAGAATTTACTATTACTAATCTAATAATAAGTGATAATACTTCTAAATCAACACTTTCTAAAAATATAAGTTCTACTAAAATTTACGCAAATTCAGATTTGTCTTTAGATTTTGATTTACAAACTAATGAAATTACTAATAATTTAATTTATTCAAAAGCAAATGTTTCTATAAGTGGAACTTTTTCAGATGGTAGTATTTGTAATGCATTAGACACTAAACAAAATTTTGATTTATCAATAGTTAGTTCTGAAGATAAATGTTCTAAAATTGGATTAAGATCCAAAATAATAACCACAGGTAATAATACTATTACTTTATTTAATAATTCAGATTTGTCTTTTTATGTTACTGATTTTTTAGAAGCAAATAAATTTAATTTAGAATCTAATGTTAATTCTGTTCAGCATACTATTGAAAAAAATAAAACTAAAGATGTTAGTGTTGGTTTTTCAGGAAATGGATCTTTAGAATTAAAATTAAATGGAGTATTTTCAGATGGAACTAATTGTTCATTTAGTGAAACTAGAAGTGGAATATTTGCTTCAACAAATATTTCAGAAATTGATTTTGCTGCAAATATAGATAATTGTTCATTTCAATTAGAGGTTCCTAGTTATTTAGAGATAGACGATTCTTATGAAACTATTAATTTAAATTTTAAAAATTTAAGTGTTAATGGTGGAAAAATAACTTTAATAGGAAATGGAGTTGTAGTAAATCCATCTATAATTTATTTAGATGGTCAAGACGATTTTCAAAAAAACATAGTTATTTCTAATTTTTATGAACCAGAAAGTGTTTTTTATAATGTTAAATTAAATGGTTGTGAAACAAAAACAGATTTTACTAATTTAGAAGAAAAAATAGATGTTTCTAAAAGAATTTATTTTGTTAGTTACCCTAATTTATTAAAGCCAAGTTCTAAATTAGTTGTTGTTGATTTAGAAATTAATAATTCTTATAATACTAAACAAAATATTAAACTTAAAGTTAGTGGATTTCCTTCTAGTTGGACTATTGAATCTAAAGATGTTCTTTTAAATGAAAGAACTTCTAATACTTTAAATTATTCATTTTATATAGATGATTTAAATAATTCTAAAAAATACAATGGTTATATTGAAATTTATAAAAATAATTTAAAAATTAATTCTGTACCTTTAACTGTTGATTTAACTAAACCTACTAAAGAACTAATAATGAAATCTAGTTTAAGTAAATTAAATAGTTTAGAAAATACTTATGCTTTAGAGTTGTTTATAAATAATAAAAGTAATTCTTCTAAAGAATATGTTGTTGATTTTAATTTAGATGGAAATTATGTTGTTGAAGGTAATAAAGAAATTAATTTGTTAGCTGATGAAAATAAAACTATAGAATATAAAATTGTTACTTTTGCTTTATTGAAAGATAGTTCTGTTATTGATGTTATTATAAAAGATAAAGTTAGTGGTGAAGAATTAGAATCTTCAGAATTAGTTTATACTTTAGAGAACAATGTTGGTTTAACTGGATTTTTAGTTTTTAATAGTTTATTAACAGAAATTGGACTTGCTATTGTTTTAATAATTATAATTATTAGTATAATTATACAAATCAAAAAAAACAAAATTTCTAAAAATAAACCTAAAATTTAGAAAACACTTAAAATAATGGTTTGTTTTGTAAAATAGAAAAGAATATATATTAAAATATACTTCTAATATATAACAAAGGCTTTAATTAAGTAATTGTAGTTAATTAAAAATTTGAGGTGTTGGATTTTATGAATTATAAGAAAATTGTATTTTCTTGTTTTGTATTTGTAATAACTGTTTGTTTTTTAACAAATTTTATTAATTCTGAGATTGCAATAGATAATAGTGCCCCCAAATTTAAAAATAATAATAATGGTGAACTAACATTTTATTCTAATAGTTCAAGTTTAAAATTAAACAAAACTTCCATTTCAACTTATTCTTCTAAACCTGCTGATTTATCTGAAGCTTCTAAAAAATTAAATTCTAATTCTGAAAAAAAAATTATTTCTAAAAAAGAAAAATTCGATACCATTGATTTTAGTGAATTAAATTTAGATATATTTTCATTTTTAAATGTAAATGTAGAAGAACCACATGTTGATTATGACTTAGTTGATGAATTAAGTAATGATTTATTATTTCCTCCTGAAGAAGTGATTTCAAAGGAAGAATACACAGAATTATTAAGATTAGCAGCAAGTAATAGAGATCCTCCAATAAATTCTAATTCAAATACTACTGTTCCAAATTTAACAGGGACTTGTCCTACTACTGGTGAGATACACATTCCAGTTTTATTAGTTGATTTTGCTGATCAACCACATACATTAGAAAGTACTGTTTATGAAGATATGTATAATTCAGATAATTATTTGGATGATTCTGGAATAAGTGTAAAGGATTATTATTTACATGAATCTTATGGTTCACTTAATTTTGTTTTTGATATTTATGATTGGCAAACACTAAGTAATAATACTTATGAGTATTATAGAAATACATCTTCTACTCAATGGGAAATGATGTTAGATACTATTAATTTATTTGATAGTAATGTAGATTTTAGTCAATATGATAATGATGGTGATGGAAGATTAGATGGAATAGTTATAATACCAGCAGGAAATAATAGTTCAACTTATGGAATAAGATCACATGTTAGAATATTAAAAGAATATGATAGTAATCCTGTTGATGGAAAATATCTTGGAAATACAGCTTTAATTCCAGAAATAAGTTCAGGAAGTGCTTGTTATCCTGAAGATTGTAGGACTGTTGTAAATACTGTTACTCATGAAATGGGTCATATATTAGGACTTCCAGATCTTTATGAAATAAATCCAACAACTGGAGCTCAAGAAGGTTTAGGTATAAATGCATTAAGTATGATGAGTTGGACAAGTACTAATTCTCAAAAACCTATAAATTTAGATCCTTGGAGTAGATTTTATTTAGGTTGGTTAGAAGGTACTTTTATAGGTACATATGGTCCAAGTATGCAAGAAAATGAAGATCTTTGTAATGATACTATCCAAACACTTAGAAGTGTAAATGATTATCCTGATTTAGTAGTAGTAAGTTCAAATCATTTAAATGATAGAGAATTCTTTTTGGTGGAAAACAGATTTGTAGATGTAGATGATCCTAATAATTTGGATGTTGGTAATGATATGGTTGTAGATCCTGATGATGAATTTGGACATTTAGGTTTAGCAATATATCATATAGATGAACAATATATTGAAGATAATTTTTTAACAAACAGTATTGCTCA
>CAYXWT010000040.1:0-6626 GCA_964468895.1 uncultured archaeon
TTTTTCTTTTTCTAATAATTTATTCCAATTGTCATCAATATGTTTTTGAATTATTTTAATTTCTTTTTTATTTTTAAGTACTTCTTTAAATTTAGTTTGTGTACTTAGAAACTCTTCAATAGGAATCTTATTTTTAGGTTTATAATTAATTTTATATTTTCCATTTTCAACTTCATAAAGTGGCCAAAAATTACTTTCAGTTGCTTTTTTACTAATTTCAATAGTTCTATTACTTGCTGCTTTCATATTAGTAGGACATGCAGCATAAACTATTATTACTGCTGGTCCAGGAGTAGCAAATGCTTTTTCAGCTTTATTATAAAGATCAAGTATATTTCCTGGATTAGCTTGAGCTACATAAGGTATATTGTGAGCAATAGCAATTTCAGTTAAGTTTTTTGAAAACTTTGTTTTCCCAAAGCTTTCAGTTCCAGAAGGTGTTGTTGTAGTGTTAGATCCATAAGGTGTAGCTGAACTTCTTTGATTGCCTGTATTATGAACCACAATTCCGTTGGCAATAAAATTATGTTCTCCTTCTACTCTTAAATCTAAAGTTTGTTCAATACCTTTTGGAATTATGTTTTTTATTTTTCTAATTTCAAAATAGTTATTGTTTATTAAATAATTTTGATATTTATATTGGGAGTTGTATTTTTTTGTATTCCAAGAATATTTTTTACTAAAACAAATTGAATAACATGTACTATCTTTTAGTAATTTCCTGTAAACCACTAATGTTCCTTTTTTTTTAGTTTGGTTAGTTATTTTTCCAACCCTATAATCCATTGTTTGTAATAAAAGTCTAAATCTTTCAATTAAATCTTTACTTGCTGAAACAAATCTCATACTGTCTTTTTTTCCTTTGTATATATACCCATCAGACATTATTAATCCTTTGATAAATGCTTCTTTTTGTTCTTTTGGAATAGTAAAAACCCATGACGGAATAGTTTTGTTTTTTGCACCTTGTTTAAAACCTAGAGAGTTAATAAATTTAGATATTTTTACTGAATTATAATAGATGTAGTATTTATCTAAGCTTATATTTTCTTGATTAAATATTTTTTGATGTATTTTTATAAGTTTTTCTCTTTCTTTTGTATTTTCTGGAAGTGCAAACCCAATTTCTCCTCTTTTTTCTCTAATCCATCCATCCCCAACATATAATCCTAACCAAATCATAAGATCTAAAGATGATTTTTCTGGTATTATTACTTTGTTAATATTATTTACTTTGTAATCTCCTTTTTTAGGTAGTTTTAGTTTTTTGAATTTATAATCCTCACAATTATCATATAATTTTTTCATAGTTACAATTTCATCATTTATTTTTAATTTAGAAACGGTTTTCCAAATAAATTCATTTTCTTTACCCCTTTTATTTCTTTTAAGTGTTAAAAAAGGATGATTAGAAGTTGCTTTTATGTTTTGATGAATTGTTTCTATTTCAAATACTTTTTTTATCCCATTATCAAATACACCTGAACATTTTTTAAGAACTGGTTGGTAGGTTTTTTGATCAAATGTCCACACATTTTCTCCATTTTTGATTTCAGTTATTTGTTTAAGTCCATTTTCACTCATTATTAATGTATCAGTAGATAGGCAATTCATATATCCTTCATTGTTATAACAAACATATACAAAGTCATGACCCCGTTCAAGTGCCCCTGATAAACTTTGTAATCCAATATCAAAAGATCCACCATCACCACCAAAAGCTAAAAATTTAATTTTCTTTTTTATTTTACCTTGTTTTTTAAGTGCTTTATATGCTGTTTCAATTCCAGAAATAGTTGCAGCAGCATTAGCAAAAACTGAGTGCATCCAAGGCACATTCCAAGAAGTATATGGATAAATAGTAGTAGTTACTTCTGCACAACTTGTTGCACTTGTAACAACTACATCATCATTACTTGCAGCCATAACTGTTCTAAGAATAATACCTATTGGACAACCAGCACAAGTTCTGTGTCCAGAAACCAATCTATTTTGTTTATTTATTTTTAAAGCTAATTCTTTATAATTCATGATTAATCTTATTATTTTTAATTTAAAATTTATTTTCTTAGTCCAATATATTTTTCTTTAGGGATTTTATTGTTTATATATTTTAAAAGTAATTCTTCTATATCTTTTTCAAATATATCTCTACCACCAATTCCAAATATGTGACTATAAACTTCTGGTCTGTTATTATTAATTTCATAAACACTTTGTCTAATTTCACTATATAATGGAGCTAAACTTCCAGGTACTACTGCTCTATCTAAAACTATTATTTTTTTAGCATTTTTTAAAATGCTTTTGTATTTATTATAAATAAAAGGTCTAAATAATCTTGGTTTTAATAAACCTACTTTTTTACCTTGTTTTCTAAGTTTATCAATTACATTTTTTGTGGTTCCAGCTGTTGAACTCATAACTACTATTACAATTTCAGATTTACTTGCATAATAATCTTCAAGTAATTTAAAATCTTTATTAAATATTTTTTTATATTCTTTTCTACAATTATTAAATTCTTTTTCTACTTCATTAAAAGCATCATACATTCCACTTCTAACTTCAAAATAATAATTTGGAAGTGCTAATGGACCAATACTAATTGGTTTATTAGTATTTAGTAAATTATAATCTGGTTTATATTTACCTATAAACTTTTTAACTTTTGAATCACTAAATAAATTTATATTTTCTAAAGTATGACTTGTAAAAAAACCATCTATACAAACCATTATAGGTAATTTTACTTTTTCAGCTAATTTTAAAGCAAAAATTGTACTTTCATAACCTTCTTGAGAATTTTCACAATATATTTGCATCCAACCTTGGTTAGATGCAGACATAGAATCACTATGATCGCAATGTATATTTATAGGACTTGATATTGCTCTATTTGCTATAGGCATAACAATAGGTAATCTTAAACCACTTGCAACCCCTAATACTTCATACATGTATAACAACCCTTGTGAGGCTGTAGCAGTAAATGCTCTAACTCCACAGGCTTGAGCACCAATTACAGCTGAAAGTGCAGAATGTTCTGATTCTACTCTTATAATTTCACTAGATACTAAACCATCTGCTTTATATTTTGCATAAGTTTCTATTATAGGTGTCTGAGGTGTTATTGGATACATAGCAACCACTTCTGGATTAATTTGTTTCATAGCATATGCTATTGCCTCACCACCATTTAATGCAAATTTAGTTTTGTTATTTTTAATTTTATTTTTAACCATAATACTCATATTTAAATTAAATTTATTTTATTTCTTTTTTCATTTTTATACATTTTACAGGACATATTTTTTCACAAAGTCCACAACCTTTACACATTGTAAAATCTGTTTCTATTCTTTTTAGATTTCCATTTTTATCTTTAATAACTTTAATTGCACCTTCTGGACAATATAGTGAACATAATCCACAATTAACACATTTCTTTTTATCCCAAATTGGTTTTTTATCTTTCCAAGATCCAGTTTTATTATTTATTGAACTACCACCTTTGAGAATACCACCAATTGGAAGGTTTTTTCTAGCTTTTAATTTTTCATTCATATTAAATCTTATTAATTTTTTAATTAAATATTATTATATCCTTTTTCTAAGCAATTATAATTTGTTTTAATTAAGTATTCTTTATTTTTCTTTTTAAAAGTTTTTTCTATAATCTTTTTTACAGAATTTAATTTAATTATATCATTAAAGATTTTAATAAAAGAACCTATTAAAACAATATTGCTATTATTAATTTTAATTTCTTCAAGTGCAATTTTACTACCATCAATAGTATAAATCTTATTAGTGTTTTTAATTATATTTTTAAAATCAATTTTATTTTTATTTGTATTAATTAAATATATACTCTTAAAATTTTTTAAATCTTCCATTACATCAAATAATCCTGAGTCTAGAATAATCACAAGATCCGGGTTTGTAATTGGATTGTGTGATCTAATTTCTTTATTAGATAATCTTACAAAACTCCTTACTGGTGCACCTCTTCGTTCAGGGCCATATTCTGGAAAAGCTTGTATATTATATCCTTCAATCAAAGCAGACTCTGCTATTATTTGAGCACAAGTTTTAGCACCTTGCCCACCTCTACCATAAATTATAATTTCTATATTTTTCATAAAACATCATTTTTAGATTAATTTTAAAGATAAATTAATTATTTTTAATTTTAAGTATATTCTTGTTCTCTTTGTACTTTTAATTCTTTTATTTTATTTATAAATATTAGTACTTCTTTACTATTTAATTCAGAAATAGTTTTAGCTCTAACATGTTTTAATGATTTTGGTACTGGATGTCCTTCTGATTCAAATATTTGTTTAATAACCTTATTTTTAAATCTGCGATTTATGTCTTGTAAACTCATATTTTTAAAAGGTTCTGATGTGTGTTTTTGGTGTTCTTTTTCAAACCAAGATTTATTTTTTTTAATTTTACTCTTTAAGCCAATTTGTGGTTTTTTATATGGGCGCATTATTAATTACCTATCCCTAAATTTGCTTTTACATCTTTTAAATTCCCTCTTATTCGATAGTTAACATCATTTGGTTTAAAAACATCGCTAATTTCTTTAATAGTTAAATCCCCAAACAATTCTTTATATTTATTAGTAAGTCGTCCATTTAAAGGTAAATCTTTTAATATAATATTTGCAGAATTTTCAATATGTAATTTACAATATTCTAAAAGTTTTGCAAGATATATTGCGCTTTCTGAATCTCTAATTCTACTAACTCTTATTTGTAATTCTCTTTTTTGTTGTATAGCTCTATTTTTCATTTCTCTTAAAGATCTATTTTTTTCTAATAATAATTTTTCATTACCTCTTTCTCTAGAACTTCTTTTAGGATTAAGTAAATTGTAAATTATTTTTAATTGATTTACATTTAAATCTTTTAATTTTAAATTGCCAATTTTAATAGCTTCTTGTTTATGCCTTTGATTTATTTTAAAAGGAATTTTTTTAACTAGTTCAATAACACTTAAATTTTGATGGTCTTTTAAAAAAGTAATTGTATTTGTGTTTTTATATTTTCTAACATCTTCTACAAATGATTTTTTTACTATTAAACCTTTTTTATATCTTTCAATATTTTTTGCATTAAATTTTTCTTTTTTTAAATATGCTGGTAATTTAGGCATAATAAATCCTCAATTTAATTATATTTTATTTTAAAATTAAATATATATTTAGTAGATAGTATTTATATGTTTTATTGTTTAAAATATATCTGTTTTATAATCTTTTTGATATTAAAATGAAATTTAGAAATATGTGTTATTATGCAAAGAAACTTGAAAGAATTATTTCAACCCAAATCTGTTGCTATTTTTGGAGCAACTAATAAAAAAGGCAAGATTGGATTTTCATTAGTTGAAAATTTAAGTAAATATAATGGTAAATTATATTATGTTAATCCACGTTTAAGCTTGGAAAATAAAAAAATATTTTCTAAAAAAGTATATGCTTCAATTTTAGATGTACCTATAAGTAAATTAGATTTAGCTATAATTGCAATTCCTTCAAAATATGTTGTTACTATTTTAAATGAACTTGCTAAAAAGAATTGTAAAAACATTGTGTTAATAAGTTCTGGTTTTAATGAAACTGGAAATAATAAATTAGCAGATGATTTAATAAAAACTATAAATAAAAATAATATGAATTTAATAGGTCCAAATTGTTTAGGTATATGTAATTTAAAAAATAATTTAAATGCAACTTTTAATTCTAAAAAATTACAATATCCTAAATTTGGAAATGTATCTATTATTTCTCAATCTGGAGCTCTTGGTAGTGCAATATTAGATTTAGCTCACTATGAATCATTAGGTGTAAATAAGTTTGTATCTTATGGTAATGCTTTAGATATTGATGAATGTGATTTATTAAATTATTTTTATGAAGATAAAAGTACAGATGTTATTTTCTGTTATCTTGAAGGTATTAAAAATGGACGTTTATTTTATAATACTTTAAAAAAAGTTTGTAAAACTAAAAAAGTTTTAATACTTAAAGGTGGACTTTCAGAAAGTGGAAATTCAGCAGCAAAAAGCCACACAGCAGCAATATCTACTTCAACTAAAATATTTAAAGCAGCTATCGAACAAGCTGGAGCATATTTAGTTAATGGTATTGAAGAATTATTTTATTTAGGCAAATTGTTTTCAGTATATAAAAACCTAAAAATAAATAATATTCAACTAATAACTAATGGTGGTGGTTTTGGAGTTCTTTGTAGTGATCAGTTAGATAAATATAAAATTGATCTTGTAAGTTTAGATAATAAAACAAAAGAAGAACTTAAAAAGATTTTACCATATTATTCTGCAATTTCTAATCCTTTAGATCTTAGTGGTGATGCAGATACTAAAAAGTTTATAGATTGTACAAATATTTGTTTAAAATCTAAAAAAATAGACGCAATTGCAATTTTAATATTATTTCAATTACCAGGAATTGATGAAAGTATAATTCCTGAATTAATTAAACTTAGAAAAAAATCTACTAAACCTTTATTTATACTTTGTTTTGGTGGTAGTCAAACAAATAAATTTATTGAAGAATTAGAACAAAATAATTTTGTTTGTTTTAAAAA
>CAYXWT010000041.1:0-6571 GCA_964468895.1 uncultured archaeon
AGAATTAAATAATTTTCCATTTTTCCCTTTAATTAAACTAGGCATAATTTATCATTATTTATGAGTATACCAAAAATTATAGATTTTATTTTTATCATCATCTTCGCTAATAGAATCTAATCTACAAAAAGCAAATCTTTCAAATTGAATAACATCTCCAATTTTTAAAACATCTATAATTTTTTCTGCTTTTGCTTCTAATTTAGTATGATCTGGTTTTAATATAGTAATATTAACTAATTGATTATTATCTTTTGGTAAAAAATGTATTATTTTTTTAGAATCTTTACAGCTTTTATAATTTATATAATCTTGTGAATGAAATTTATAACTTTTATTATTATCATCAATATTAACAGTAAAATTAATATTATCCATTAATCTAACTAAAGTATTATTTTCAAAACAATCTACATCTTCTTTTTCTAAATAATAAGTTCCATTAGATATAAAGTTTCTTACACCTAAATCTAACATTGGGTGCATATTCAAATAATAATTTCTTTTAGGATCATCTTCAACTGTTATTTCTACTGGATCAATTATACAAAAAAACCTTTTTGCTTCATCATTAAGTACTTTTCTATTATATTTGTATAATGTATCCCAAGTTAAAGTTGCTCCAGCAGATTTAGTAATACCAGATTCAATAACTAAATTTTTAATAGCTTTAGGAGAAAAACCTCTTCTTCTAAGAGCTGCAAGTGTTGGTAAAGAAGGATCATCCCAACCCATCAATTCACCACTTTCTACTTTTGCTCTAATTGCTCTACCACTTGAAATCATACCTTCTAAATTAAATCTAGAAAATTCATAAGTAGTAGTATCATACAAACCAAATATTTTTCTGATATAATGATGAAGTTCAGCAGCCATTTCAAACTCAATAGTTCTTAATCTATGAGTAATATTAAAATAACCATCCATTATTGCATTTTGAAAATCATACATAGGATATATTCTATATTTATAACCTAATCTAGAATGTTCTTGTTCTAAAATTCTAAATATTCCTGGATCTCTCATTCTATAATTTTTATGTTTCATATCTATTTTTAATCTAAGTAAAGCTTTACCTGCTGGTAAATCTCTCTTCATATCATACCAATATTTTAAGTTTTCTTGAACAGATCTATTTCTACAAGAACAAACATCTCCAGTTCTTCTATTCTTACTAATCTCTTCAGAACTACAAACGCAAACATAAGCTTGATTTTTTTTAATTAATTGTTCAGCATAATCAATAAAAATATCCATATAATCGCAAGCATACTGTATTTTATCCCATTTAACCCCAAGCCAAGAAATATCATCTTGCATAACTTGATAGTATTCTGGTTTTACATTATTAGGATTTGTATCTTCAAATCTTAAGTAAAACTTACCATTATATTGTTTTGCTAAAATATAATTTAATAAAATTGCTTTAGCATGACCTATATGATAATGTTTTTCTGGTGAAGGTGGAAAAGCAGTAATTACATTTTCTTGTTCTTCTATATGTAAAAATGAAAAAATATTTCTTTCTTTTTTAGGTTCTTTCTTTTTTGTAAAAAAAGATGGATTTATTTCTTTTAGTAATTCTTCTTGTTTATTTAATTCTAAAGAATTTATTTCTTCAGTAATTTTATTTATAATAGGCATAATTTCTGAAGTTTTAGATCTATATTCTTTATTATTAGATAATAATTGACCTAATACAAATTTACTATTAGCTTTTCCTTTATATTTAAGTGCATTTTCTAAAGCAAATTGCTTAATTTGCAATTCTATATTTTCGCTCATAATTAATCTTAAGTTTTATTTTTTTTTGGTTTAAGAAATTCTAATTTTTTAAATAAATTTATTCTGTCTATAGAACTTAATTTTTTTAAATAGTTTTCATGATATTTAAATGCATCTTCTACAAATAATTGAAAAGATCCATATTCACTTATTGTTTCAATTATTCTTGTAGAAATTTTATCAACAAGTGTATTTCTACGATTAATTTTATTAGAAATAATTGTAACAATATTTTCAGTTCTAGGTGTACCCTCATATTTCTCTATTTGTCTTTTAATAGTTTTACTATTTCTAACACTTTCAGAGTTTAAGAGATTTATTTTTTTAAAATCTACTAATAATCCTTTATATAATGGCAATAAATTTTTAGAATCACCATGCTTTTTTAAAAATGTTATTTTTTCTTGCATACAAAACAAAACAAATTCACCATGATCAATTTTAAGTATATTCTTAAAATTTAACTTAGTATACTCTAAAGAGGGTTTTTTTTGTAATATCTTTAAAGGTATTAATTTTAATGATTTTAAAATTTCCCTTTCAATAATATCACTTTCTTGTTTTAATAATGTATGTTTTTTCATTAATTTTTCTAATTCTAGTGCTTTTTTTCCAGGAATATTAATAGATTTAGATAAATTAAATAAATTTTTTTTAAAATCTTGCAATTTAGTAATATTTTCAATTATTGTATTTAAAGAATTGTTTGGTTCACCTATAGCTTTACACTTTAGTTTATAATTATGAACATTAAGATTATGTTTTAGACAAGCCAAATTTTCAAAATTCATTAATTCTTTTGCAAGACTTTCTTTATATTCTCTAAATAACTTTTGACGTCTGTTACTTTCTAACTTTTTAATATCTTTCTTTTTGGGTTTTACAGAAACACTTTTTTTTCTAGCAGGACTCAAAATAAACCACCTTCTTTTGGAGTTCAATTATATTTAAATTAATTTAAGAATATGCATCTTTAATTAATTGCTCTTTATCTTTAAATTTATCTCTTATAGGAATTAATAATTTATCAACTTCTAAAGCAAGTGCATTTTTTAGATCTAATGGATGTAATTCTTTAGAACTAAAAGCTTCTTCTAATTGTTTTGCATTTTTAAATCTTAAAGTACCACCAAACTTTTCTGGTCTTTCTATTACAAATTCTTCATTATTATCTTCTTTAATTGTCATAACAATAATTTTAGCAAAATCAACCACACCATTTTCTATATCTCCTTCTAAACAATATGCACCTTTTAATTTCTTTTTAATAACTTCTAATGTATCTAATAAATCAATTTTAGAATTATCTATAGAACTAGACATCTTACCATCTTGAGTTAAACCTCTAATAAAAGGAGTCATAATTTCTACATTTCTTTTATGTCCAATTTTAGGTAAAAACTCTCTAGCTAGCACTAATATCTTTCTTTGATCCTTTGCACCTAACTGAATATCAACATCTAAATAAACTTCATCAAGTGCTTGCATTAAAGGGTATATTAAACCTGATAATTTAGGATTATCACCCATTTTTACAACATCACTAGCAGCTTTAGTTGCGTTTCTAACAGTAACAAAACTAGATAATTTATATAAATCTAACATATACTCTTTACTTAACTGTATATCTGAACCTTTTACAAATTCTATATTATCTAAATTAAGACCTAGTGATTCTATCATTCCAGACACTACTAAAACATAATACTCATATCTTTTCTCAAGTAATTCCCATGGACAGTTATCTAAAGCACCATGTAAGTCAGCTAACAATATTTTAACTTTAAAACCAGCTTTTAAAAAATCAGCTAATTTTTGTACCCATGTAAAATATCCTATATGTGGTCTTCCTGTTATAGAAGTTCCAAGATATACTGTTGGATTTTCTTTATTTTTTAATAATTCAACTAATTCTACTTCACTTATAATTTCTTGTGTATTTCTTTTAATTAATTTTAATTTATCTTCTAAATTCATATTTTTATTCACATCCTTAATTTTTCTTCTAAATTTACTTTTTCTGCAATAAGTTTAATTATTGCTAATAAATACAAAACCAATAATACTTTTAATATAAATATTAAAAGAATTAATAATGTAAAATTTGGTATTAATTGTATAATAATAGTATAAAATATCATAATTATTATTACATAAAAGGTTATTGCTGAAATTGAATGTTTCTGATAATATTTCTTAGTAAATATCTCTAAAAACCATTTCAAAAAATTTAATAAAGATAATTTATTATTTTTAGTTTTATACATTTATAATCCAAAATATATTTTTATATATATTAATAAGATAAAAAGATTTTAAAAATAAAGCTTTTAGAATTATTTTAATAGATTTCAAAAATAAAAAAAATAATCTGAAAATGACATCTAATTTAATGTTTTTTTGACAAATTAATTGAATCATAAATTATAAATAAAATAAAAGGTGCAATTAAAAAAAGAAAAAACACAATTAAAATTATAAATACAAAAATAAATGTAGATGACAACATTAAAGACCAATCACTAGTTAAAAAATTCGTACCAAAAACGATAATAAGTAATGTAACCAATAAAACTAAAATACTTACAATTAAATGTAATAAATGAAAAATTTTGTTTTTAATAACTTTTGAAATTAATAATCTGAAATATATAAAGTAAAAAATAAATACAATTATAAAAATACAAGCAATAGGTCTAAAATCTATATAAAACTCATATATTGAAATTAAAAACACACTTACTATAAATAATATTATTAAACCAATAATATAAAGACTTATATACTTATTTTTAAAAACAGGTTTAATAGTAATAGATTCTTTTACTATTAATTTTGGTTCAGTACTTTTATTTTTATACATTTATAATCTAAAATCTGTTTTTATATATATTAATAAGATAAAAATATTTTAAAAACAAAGCTTTTAGACTTATTTTTATATATATTAAAAATAAAAAAATAATCTTAAAACAACATCTAATTTATTGTTTTTTTGATAAATTAATAGAATCATAAATTATAAATAAAATATAAGGTGCTATTAAAAAAATCATAAACAAAATCATAATTAGAAGTATTAAACCAATTGAAGATAAAAAAGTTAAGGATAAATTACTACCAATTATTGGTTGTAACATAACAAAAAAGATAATAATTACTGTAACCAATAAAACTAAAATACTTACAATTAAATGTAATAAATGAAATGTTTTATTTTTAATAACTTTCGAAATTAATAATATGAAATATATAAAGTAAAAAATAAAGGCAATTATAGAAATATAAGTTATAGGTTTAAAATCTCTAGAAAAATCATCTATTAAAATTAAAAACACATTTATTATTAACAGTATTATTAAACCAATAATATAAAGACTAATATGCTTATTTTGAAAAACATGTTTAATAGTAATAGACTCTTTTACTATTAATTTTGGCTTTTTATTTTCACCTTTATTAGTATCTATAATTAATAAACTTATAAATAATAAAATAAAAGGCAATATAGAACCAAATTTATACATTATAACAAACTCTGAATATAAATCAAAAAGACCAATTATAAGACAAGTAATAAATATACCTATAAATCCAACAATTGTAGAAATAATCTTTAAAGTTTTATTATCCTTACTAATAAAAGTACTATAAAATAGAATTATAGGAAAAATAAAAAGTATTTGAAATAAAACAATATAGTTTGATGTAAATGCTTTGTCTATTACCAAATGTAATAATATAGCTGATAATATAAAATATAGTATAGATCCTATTCTAATTAAAACACAAGATTTTTTAGACATATTTAATCAAATTATTTTTAAAAAAACTTTTTATTTAAATTTATTTAAAAAAAATGAAAAAATAAAAAAAATTAATTTATTTTTTCAATTTTGCTTTTTTAGATTTATTACGCTTTATAATCAAATATGTTATAAAAGCAATTACTGCCCAAGGTAATAAAACTAATATTATATAAGCCAAAACCTTAAAACTACCAATTAAAACAGATAAAAAATCATTACTTGCAACTTTACTTGCTAAATGTTTTTCGCAAATAGTTAGATTAATACGTACATAATCAGCATTTTCTTCTTGAATTGAAATTTGATTTTGTAAATCTCTAATATCTTTTTCTAATTGAATAATTTTATTTTCTATAACTTTTTTAGAAGCAGTATTATTTGTATCATACATATCACTTCTTAAATCTAAAATTTCACCAGTCTTACTACTTATTTTATCATCTGTACTTGAAACTTCACCAGTTACATCTTCTTTATTTTGATTTAAAGAAGTAATTTTACCTAAATTTTTTAATTCAGAAAAAACATAAGCATAATTTGTAGCATTAACTCTTAATACATATGTTCCTAAATAATAATCTTTTTTATCATTTCTAGTTTTTGATTTTAAAGTAATATTTTGATTTAAAATATAAGAATCTGTTGAATTAACTAGATTTTCTACAGTCATTGTTGCTATATCAAATTGAGTTTCATCTTCTACTTCTAAACCTAAACTTGCAGTTTCAATAACTACTCTATCTTCTGCATCTGGTACAAAGCTTTCTGCAGAATTATATTTCATAGTAGGCATATAGTCCATAGATTGTTGCGATTTATACATTTCATCTGTACCATTATATCTACTTTGACTAAATGAAGGGAATAAAGTTACAACAACACTAATTAAAAATAATACTCCAATACATATTAAAAGTATTTTCCACCAACTTAATTTATTCATATATAATCTCCAATTTATTATTTTATTTAAATTT
>CAYXWT010000042.1:0-6484 GCA_964468895.1 uncultured archaeon
TTTATTAGACAGAAAAATATTAAGTTATTTAAATTCAAATGTAAGAGCAACATATTCTAAGATTGCAGATCATGTAAATAGTTCAAAAGAAGTTGTAAACTATAGAATTAAAAGGTTAGAAGAAAGAAAAATAATTTTAGGGTATTCTACTATATTTGATATAGGGTATTGGTCTTATAAATTGTTAATTAGTTTTTCTAAAATTGATGATGTTAGTGATAAAAAAATAATAACATATCTTAAAAAAAATAAAAATATTGCTTGGCTTACTCCTTGTACTGGTTTTTGTGATTTAGTTTTAGCAGTTATGGCTAAATCTCCAAAAGATTTTGATAATAAAATAAGATTGATATTTTCTGAAATTGGTAAGTATATTCAAGAATATGATGTTGCTATAAGTGTTTATTCAAAAACAACAGGTCATAATTTTATTTATAATAATACTAATAAAACTATAGAATTTGAAGATGAGAAAGTTATAAAAGAAAAAGAAGAACAGCATAATAATTTAAATAATATTTATTTTGATGAAAAAGATAAAAAAATTGGACAAATTATTAAAAAAAATTGTAGAGCAAAGTTAATTGATATTTGTAAAAAAACAAATATTAAAGTAGATACTATAAAATACAGAATTAAAAAAATGGAAGAAAATGGTGTTATTAAAAGATATAGATTATTATTAGATACTTCTAGATTAGGATATTATAGATATGAATTATTTTTAAAATGTATAAATTTATCAGGTAAAGTTATAGACAAATTTGAAGAATATGCTAAAACTAAAAAGAACATAGAATTTTTTAGTAGATGTGTTGGAAGTTGGGATATTGAGTTTACTATTTATCTTAAAACTTTAGAAGAATTAAGATTATTTATATTTGATATAAAAAAGGAATTTGGAGAATATATTCAAAAATTAGAGTCTGTTACTTTGTTTGAAACTTATAATTTTATTTCTGTGCCAAAAGAGTTAGAATAATATTAGTGGAATATAAATTAGATATTTTCAAATTTTTACAAATTATTAATTATTAGTTTTTATATTTAAACAAGTATTTTTTAAAAAACAATATCATTTATAAACTTGTTCACATTAATATAATTATAAATATAATTTTAAGAGGTGTTATTATGGCTGGAAGAAAACCTATTGGTCCTGAATTACTTAAAAAGAGACAACTTCAAGCAGAAAAACTTGCTAGAAGAAAAGAAAAAAATGCTATAAAAAAAGAAGAAAATTCTAAAAAAAAAGAAATCCATGATAAACGAAATAAACTAATTAGAGATGTTAGACGTGCTGCAGACAAAAATGCAGTTACTGAAGCCAGATTAAACAAATTAAAAATACCTGCAGAATTACATGAAGCTGTAAGAATTACTGCAGAAAAAATATATGGTAAACGAATTGTTTTTTTAGCAGATGCTTCAAAAAAAGTAGGTACTGTAATAAAAGGTGGTTTTATTATTATTACTGGAGTTGCTGCTATACAAATACCTAGAATTTTAGAAGAAATTAAGCATGATCAATTGGTAGCTAGACGAACTTTGGATAGTATAGGTCTTAAAGAACAAGAAATAAATATGACTGAATTAGTAAAAAATACACTTAAAGAGTATGATGTTGCTATTGGTGTTCCAAATGTGCTAAGTAAAGAATCTTTACAAAATTATGCCAAAACAGAGGGTGTTGCATTTGGTGGTGGTGCATTGCTTGCAACTGTATCTATTGTTATTTTAAGTATGTCGCTTAAAAGATTTGTTAATAACTTAAGAGCAAAGAGAGCTTTAAAGAAAACAGGTCAATTGTAATAATTAATAATTTTAAATTATTAATTTTCTTTTTTTTATTTAGTTTCTATTTTTTAATTTTTAGATATAATTCTGGTTATATTTAAATAATGTTTTATTATTAAATTTTAAATACAAATATAAATATATTTTTATAATATGTTTAATTTTAAAAAAAAGATATAGGAGTAGAAAAGATATGATAGATATAAAGTTTTTAAGAGAAAATCTTGAAATTGTTAAAGAAAATTTAAAAAAGAAATTTCAGGAATCTAAATCTTCTTCTATAGATAAAGTTTTAGAATTAGCTGTAGAATATAGAAATTTAATTTCAGAAGCTAATGAATTAAAACATCAAAGAAATAAAATTACTGAACAAATTAAAATAGATAAAGCTAATAAAAAAGATATAGTTGATTTAATTAAAAAAGCTAAGGAATTACCTTCTTTAATTAAAGAAAAAGATGAAGTTTTAAAAAAATTAAAAATAGAAATAAGTTCTATTCTTTATACAATTCCTGTAATTGTAAGTCTAGAAACTATAGTTGGAGAAGATGAATCTTATAATGAAGAAATTAAAAAATATGGCCCTAAACCAAAAGTTTTTGATTTTGATATTAAAAATCATGCTGAATTAGCAGATTCATTAAATATAGCTGATTTTGATTCTTCTAGAGATGTTAGTGGGAAGGGTTTTTACTATCTTAAGGGTGATTTAGCTTTATTAAATACTGCTTTATTTAATTATGCTAGAGATAAATTATATAAAAAAGGATATACTTATGTGTTACCTCCGTTAATGATTAATAAAAAATCTTGTGAAGGAGTAATTGATTTTGATTTTTTTAAAGATATGGTCTATAAAATTCAAGATGAAGATTTGTATTTAATAGGTACTAGTGAACATCCACTTATTGCTATGTTTATGGATAAAATTATTAATTTAGAAAAACTACCTATTAAACTTTATAGTTTTTCAACATGTTTTAGAAAAGAAATTGGAAGTCATGGACTTGATGAACGAGGTTTGTTTAGATTACATCAATTTGATAAAGTAGAACAAATTATTATTTGTGATCCAAAAGACTCTATAAAATATTTTGATGAACTTTTAAATAATACTATTGAAATATTTGAGGGTTTAGAAATTCCTACTAGAACTTTAGAAATATGTACTGGTGATTTAGGTGATAGTAAATATAGACAAATAGATGTAGAAGTTTGGTCTCCTAGACAAAAAAAATATATAGAAGCAGGTTCTTGTAGTAATTTATGGAATAGTCAAGCTATGGGTTTAAATATAAAAGTAAAAGATAAAGATTGTAAATATTATGCTCATACATTAAATGATACTGCTATTGCTAACTCAAGAGCACTTGTGGCAATATTAGAAAATAATCAAACTAAAGATGGAACTATTAAAATTCCAAAAGTACTAGTTCCTTATATGTACGGAAAAGAAGAAATTAAATTAAATTCTTCTTTTTTTTAATTTAATTTTTTTATTTTTTTAAATTTTAATTTATAAATCATGTAATTTTATTAAAAAAAACAGATGTGAATTGGTAATCATGCAAATTAAAGAATTAATTATTAAAAATTTTAAATCTTTTAAATATTCTACTATTAATTTTAAAGATGGTTTTCATGTTATAGTTGGTCCAAATGGATCAGGTAAAAGTAATATTATTGATGCTCTTTTGTTTGTTTTTGGAGCTACTTCTCTTAAAAGACTTAGAGTAGATAAACTATGTAATTTAGTTAATCATAATTCTAAAATTAATACTGCTAGAGTTAGAGTTGTTTTTGATCATAATAAAGAAGATTATGAAATTGTTAGAGAAATAGATAAAGATGGAAAATCTGTTTTTTATTTAAATAATAAAAGAAAAGCTCTTAATGAAATAACTTCTTTTCTACAAGATTTAGGTATATCTGCAGAAGGGTATAATAATGTTCAACAAGGAGATGTAACTAGAATTACTTCTCTTAATCCTGAAGAGCGAAGAAGAATAATAGAAGATATTAGTGGAATATCTTTATTTGATGCTAGAAAAAAAGAAGCTGAAGATAATTTAAAAAAAGTAGATAAAAGATTAGATAAAGTTAGTATTGCTCTTAATGAACGAAAACCTTATGTTGAACAACTTTCTAGTGAGAGAGAATCTGCTATTAAATATAATGAGTTAGATTCTACTGAACATATTTATGTTGTTAATTTATATAGACAACAATTAAAAGAATTAAATTGTGAAAATGAAAAATTTCAAAATGATTTAGATCAATATTCTGAAAAAATAGAATTGATCAATAATTCTAAAAAAGAATATTTAGAAAAACAAAATCAATTAGAACAAAAACAAAATGATATTAATTCTAGGTTAATAGAACATTCAGAAAATGTTCAAAATACTGTTGGTAAAAAGTATTCTGAAGTTAAAGCAGAAAAAGAAATTCTTCTTAATAATAAAAAATTAAAAGAAGAAAATTTTAATTATTTAGAAAAAGAAAATAATTTTGCAGTAAATTCTATTTCTCAACTTAAAATTGATCTTGATAATTTAGGTAAAATAATTGCTGATCAAACAATTAAAAAAGAAGATAAATTTAAATATAAAGATTTACTTAAAACTCAAATTGATCAAAATACCAGTGAGTATGAAAAATTAAGAGAGTTACAAAAAAATCTTTATAGTCAATTAAGTGATATTAATAAGAATATAAATGAATTGCAAAATTCTTATTTTTCAAAGAAAAACAAGGTTTCTGCATATACTTTACAAAAAGAACAACTTGAAAAAGAAAATAAAACTAAAAAAGAAGAATTTAGTTTATTAAAAAACAAAGAAAATGAATTAAATAAAGATATTTTATCTTTAAGAAAAGAACTTGAAAAACTTGAATTAAAAGTTGAAGACTTTAATAATAAAATAAAATCTCAATATACACAAAAAGAATCAGAAACTAATTTAATTAACTCTAAATTAATTAAATTGGAAGGTCTTAAAAAAGAATATTCTATTTCAAGTAATATTATTTCTAAAAAGAAAGAACTTAAGGAAAAATTAAATAAATTTGAAACATTTAATGGTTTTATTGAAGATTTAGTTAAATTAAATACTGATCAGAAAAACTATTTTTCTAATTATATTGTTTTGGATGATAATACAGATTTAGAAAAAATTATTAAACAATTGGATTCTAAAATAAATCTTAGTTATGTTATTTTAGATTGTATTAATTGTAATAAAAATAATTTGGAATCTTTTATTAATAATAAATTTAAAATTCTTGGTACTTCTAGTATTAAAAAGATTAAAGGTTTTTATTTTGATGGTTTTTCTTATAAAAAAATACTATTTAGTGAATCTAAGAGTTTAGAAAATGAAATTGATATTTTAGAAAAAGAAGTTATTAAACATAAATCTAATTTAGATCAAATTCTAGAAAATATAAGTGAACTTGAAAACAAACTAAATTGTTCTAAAGATGAAAATAATTCTTGTACTATTAGTTGTAATACCAAGATTGGTTTATTAGATAATACTAGTGAAAAAATAGAAAGTTGTACTTTAGTTAATAAAAATTCAGTTAATTTTAAAACTATTGATGATAGTATTGTACAATTTACTAATGAAATAAATGATATAGATAATAAACTTATTTTACTTAAAAAAGAAAAAATAAATCTTGAAAAAGAACTTAGTTCAATAGATTTAGGTAAGCAAAGTAATCTTAGAGATTCTTATGATGAAATTGTTAGTGAAATTAATCTTTTAGAACAATCTTTAATTTCTAAAGAAACTCAATTACAAGTAATTAAAGATAAAATTGAATCTAAAGAAAAATATATTAGTTCTAATAATTTAAAAATAGAAGACCTAAAAACTAAAATTAATGATTTTAGTGATAAAGAATTAGAAGTTAACAATCTTATTAAAGAAATTTCTTCTAAACTAGAACAAGAAGAAGATAAAAAGAAAAATCTATTCAGTTTAAGAAATTCTATTAATATAGAAATTAATAATATTTCTAAAGAAATAAACTTACTTGATTCAAAGATATATGATTATAATTCTAATATTAATACTTCTAATATTGATTTAAGTACAATTAGTAGTAAAATCAATCAAATTGAAAATAATCTTAAATTATTAGATGTAGATATAAATAAAGTTGAAACAATAGAACTAGAAGTAAGTGAATTAAATTCAGAACTTAGAAAAATTAAAAGAGAAAAAAATGCTTTAGGTAATATTAATTTTAATGCTATAGATTCTTATGATAAATTAGCTAAAGAATATGATGAAATTTCTAAAAAATATACTATTTTAATAGAAGAAAAAGAAAAAGTTAGAGAAATGCTTAGTAAAATAAATATGCAAAAGAAAACTATATTTTTAGATTGTTTTGAAAAAGTTAGTAAAGAGTTTAAAGATATTATTTCTAAAATGTCTAAAAACTTAGATGGTTCTTTAGAACTAGTTGGAGAAGAAACACTTAGTTCTAAACTTTTAATAAATTTAATTAAAAACAAAAAAAAGAAAAACATAGATATTATGTCTGGTGGTGAAAAAACAATTACTGCTTTGGCTTTTATATTTGCAATAAATTCTTATAAAAAATTACCATTTTATATATTAGATGAAGTTGATGCAGCTCTTGATGATTATAATAGTAAAAGTTTAATGAA
>CAYXWT010000043.1:0-6393 GCA_964468895.1 uncultured archaeon
AGAGATATTTATAAATATTTTATTACTATATTATATAGTATTTAATACATAATGTGTTTACTAAAAGAGTAATTTTTAAAAAAGATTAAAGTAGAAGAGAATATGGTTTTAAGTAAAGAATTTGAAATTGAAGATTTTAATGATTGGTTTAATAATATTATTACCAAAGCAGAATTAGCTGATCTTAGATATAATGTTAAAGGTATTGTAGTCTATAGACCTTGGTCAGTATATTCTATAAATAAAATGTTTAGAATTTTTGAAAATATATTAAGTAGTACTGGACATCAACAGGTTATTCTTCCAACTCTGATACCTGAAGAGAATTTTTTAAAAGAAGGAGAACATGTTGAAGGATTTATTCCAGAAGTTTTTTGGGTTACTAAACATGGTAATGAAGATTTTGAAAACAAACTTGCTTTAAGACCTACAAGTGAAACCGCTTTTTATTATATGTTTAAGTATTGGTTACAAAGTTATAAAGAACTACCAATGAAAACATATCAAAGAGCAAATATATTTAGATATGATACTAAAGCTACTAAACCTTTTTTTAGAGGTAGAGAGTTTTATTTTTTTGAAACACATAATCTTTTTGAAACTTATGAAGAATCTGTTGATGAAGTATTTAATGATATGCAAATTAGTGAAGATATTATTCATGAAGAACTTGGAGTTCCATTTTTGTTTTTTAAAAGACCACAATGGGATAAATTTCCTGGTGCACTTGATACTTATGGTGCAGATACTTTAATGCCTAATGGTAAATTAACACAGTTAGTAACAACTCATACTTTAGGACAAAGATTTACAAAGGCTTTTGAAGTTAAATATAAAGATAAAGATGAAATTGAAAAATATCCATATGGTACTTGTTATGGCCCTGGTATTACTAGAATGTATGGTGCTATGATTTCTGTTCATGGTGATAAACTTGGTTTAAGATTACCTTTTAATTTTTCTCCAATTGAAATTATAATGTTACCTTTATATTTTAATGATGTTGATGAAGAAAAATTAGAGAGTTTATGTTTAGAAATTGCTGAAGATTTAGATAAACTTGGTTATAAAGTTAAAATTGACGATCAAAAAGAAAAAAGACCAAAAGAAAGATTTAATTACTATGAAACTAAAGGTGTGCCAATTAGGTTAGAAATTGGACCTAAAGATTTAGAAAACCAAACCGTTACTATTTTTAGAAGAGATTTAAATTCTAAAATTATAGTCCCTATTTCAGAATTATTTGAAGAAGTTGATAAGATTGCTGATGAGTTTACTTTAAATCTAAAAGAGCAAGCTGATTTAGAATTTAATAATAGAATAATTTCTGCAAATAATATTAAAGATATTAAAAAAGAATTAGATCAAGGAAAAATGGTTAAAATTCCATTTTGTAGTATTGATATGGATGGTAAAAGTTGTGCTAATGAACTTAAAACAATAACTAATGGTGCAGAAGTTAGAGGGATTAGAGTTGATAGTGATAATAAACCTACTGATGAAGAAGTTTGTCCAATTTGTGGTAAAAAAGCTACTGAATATGTGTATGTAGCTAAAAGTTATTAATACTTAAAATAAATCTTTTAAGAAAGAAATATGAAATTTAAAGAAATATCTAATTATTTGGAAAAAATAAATAATACTTCTAGTCGTTTAGAGATAACTTCTATTCTTTATGAATTATTTACTAATTTTGAAAAAGAAAATATTTCTAAATTAATTTATTTTTGTAAAGGTGATCTTGATGCTAAATATAAATCTGATGAACTAAATATTGGCCCTAATATATTACTTAATCTTATTAGTGAATATTTAAGTTTACCTTTGGAAAATATTAAAAAAGATTTTTATGAACTTGGTGATTTAGGTTTAGTTATAGAAAAAAATTATGGTTCATTAAAACAAAAAACTCTTTTTTCAAAGGAACTTTCTTTTGAAGATGTTTATTTAACTTTTAAAAAAATATCTCTGATTTCTGGAAACGGTTCTATTGATCAAAAACAAAAACTTTTCAAATATATCTTATTTAATTCAGATTCTGTTTCTGCAAAATATATTGTTAGATTTCCATTATCATTTAGATTAGGATTTTCAGATTCTACTATTATTGATGCATTAAGTTTAGTTGATAAATCTTTTGATTCTAAAAAAGCAAAAGAATTAATAACTTCTAAATATCTAATAGTTTCTGATTTAGGATTAATTGCTGATATTATATTTAATAAGGGAATAGAATATCTTAAAGAATTAAGTATTACTCCTTTTATTCCTATTAAATCTCAACTTTGTGAACGAGCTAAAAGTATTACTGAAATTATAGAACGTTTAAGTAATAAAGATCAAAAAGTTTTTGCAGTAGATAGTAAAATTGATGGTTTTAGACAACAAGTTCATAAAAAAGGAGATGTTATTAAAATATTTACTAGACAAGAAAGTGAAGTTAGTGATACTTTTCCAGATTTAGTAGAAGAACTAAAAAAAATAAATATGGATTTTATAATAGATTGTGAAGCTATTGGTTATGATGCAGAAAATAAGAAATATCATTCATTTCAAGTTACAATGCAAAGAAAAAGAAAATATAATCTTAAAGAAAAAAGTAAAGAATTGCCTTTACATCTAAAAGTATTTGATTTATTGTATCTAAATGGAAAAGAAATATATAATCTCCCTTTTAAAGAAAGAAGAAAATTACTTGAGAAATATTTTAATATTTCTGAAATTGTTAAAACTACTGAATTGATTTATACTGATAGTGTTGAAAAAACAAAAGCTTTTTTTAATAATAGATTAGATTTAAATTTTGAAGGAATTATTTGTAAAGATATTAATGAAACTTATAAAGCTGGTTCTAGAGGTTATAGCTGGATTAAATTTAAAAAATCTTATGATAAAGTGCATGATACTGTTGATGCGATAATAGCAGGTGTGTTTTATGGTCAAGGTAGAAGGAGTGAGTTAGGAATAGGTGCCATCCTTACAGCTTTATTTGATTCTAATACTAATAAGTATTATACGGTTGCAAAATTAGGTTCTGGATTAAGTGAAGATATTATAAAAGAACTAAATATTAAATTTGAAGGTTTAAAATCTATTAAAAAACCCCTTAATTTAGTTAGTAATATTACTCCTGATTACTACATAACTCCAAAAATAACTATTGAAATTAATTTTGATGAAATTACAAGAAGCTCAGTTCACACTGCTTGTTATGATGAAGAATTAAAACAAGGTTTAGCACTTAGATTTCCTAGATTAGTTAGAATTAGAAGTGATAAAGAAAATGAAACAAATTCTTTAGAAACTTTAAATAAACTTTATATTTATCAAAATCAATAATAGGTTATTTAAATATTTTATATAACTATTATATATGCAAGATAAAATTTCTATTTATGATTTACCAAGCTTTGATTCTTATATTGTTTTAGATACTGAAACTACTTATAATTATAAAAACAGTAGAGAAGAATTAATTGAGTTTTGTGGTTTTGAAATTAACAATTCTTTTGATATTTTAAATAAATTTGAATTTATTGTTAATCCAAATTGTAAAATTACTAAACAAACCTTTGAAATAACAGGTATTTGTGATGATCATGTTATAGGTAAACCAAGTGTAGATATTTATTTAGATAAATTGCATTCCTTCATACATAACAAAAACATTTTTGCTCATAATGCTAATTTTGATAAAAGAGTTTTAGAAAATGCTTTTCATAAATATTCTGCTAACATTCCTAATTGTAATTTTGTAGATACTTTAAAGATTGCAAGAAATATATTTCCTTCTCAAAGTAATTCTTTAACAAGTCTTAAAAAAAGATTTAATATTGAGTATGAATCACATAGAGCTAGAGGAGATGTATTAGCTACTATTGAACTAATTTCAAGATTTAATGATATTTACAAAGAAAGAGGAATAAGTTTATTTAAAACTCTAGATGATTTTAGAATTTAATTCTATTAATATTGTTTTACTTAATACTAAAAACAAACTTTTTTTAAGTTTTATTTCTTTGTTTGATATAACTAAATACTTTTTAAAAAATATTATGATAATCTTCTGAAACGGTTACAAATTGTAACCAGTTGATATTATTATCTTTTGATTATAAAATAAGATAAAAGTATATGTTTAAATATAGTTTTTTAGTATAATATTTAAAGGTGATTATATGACTGATGTAACTACTATTCAACTTGATAAATCTGTTGTAAGTGCTTTAAAGAAATTAAAAGATTATCCTAGACAACCTTATAATGAGTTAATTATTAATTTAATAGCATGTAGTAAGAAAGTAAAAATGAGAAATCAATATAGTAAATTTCTTCATAAAATCCAACAAACAAAAATGAAAGAGTTGTGGGATAATAAAGATAATGAGATTTGGCAAGATGTTTAAACATGTTTATTATGATTAAAGATAATGGTATTAAACATCTTAGTAATTTAATGAAGTAATTTTAGATTTATTCTATTTAAAAAAATAGAACTTTCTAAAACTGGCATTAAAATAATTAGAATGGAAAAAAAGAAAAAAAGAATAAATCTATAAAATTTAATATTGTCTTATTTATCTTTTCTATTTTCTAACTTCTTTTTATTTTTGGAAATATAAATATAATTTTTTTTAGATAATAAAGATTTACCAATTTTATTTTCAAGTTCTGTACGGGTGTTTTTAGCAATATTCCCACCATCTTTAGCTATTGATTTTAGTTTAGGAAATGTTTTTGCGTCTTTGGTTATAGTAATATCATTTGTTGCTTTTTCTCCTAACATCGTTAAAATTAATTCCCAATCAGTCATATGATCTCTTAAATTTTGATTTGGTTTTTCTAAACTTTTAAATTCTTTATATTCTTTAATGGTTTTACCAAAAGTTGCTGTTGATATTTCGTTTGTTAAAATTGCAAAATCTGTTTTTTCTTTAACACCTCTATTTTTCCATTCACCTGTTAAATCTTGTCTTATTGCTATACCTCTTAATCTTTTATCAATCCAATCTTTAGGATATCTTTTTAATTCATAATATTGTTTAACTCTATTTTGAGCAAGTTCTGGATTTTCTATTTCATCTATTCTTTCTTTTCCTACTCTTGCTAACCATCTTTTGAAAGGTTCAGCTTTTTTACTTGGAACCGATTGAATAAGACGAAAAACATTTTTATTATTTCCTGCAAGTATAGTTCTTTTTTTGCCAGTTTTAGTAATCATTTCTACATAGGGACAATTTGTCCCTATGTAACTGCCAAGTTCTTTATCTCTTCTTCTAAGTTTTTTTAAATAATCAGTAGGATTAATACTTTCTGTTAAGGCCATAATAATATCAACCAAAGAATAATACCATTCATCTTTAAACCAAGTTCTTTTAATTTTTTTATTTTGAAACACAATTAATGAGTTTTCTTTTGACAACATAATTACACCATAGCATTTTTTAAAATTTAATAACAATTATATATAATATAAAGATTAAAGATAGTTATAATACTTTTTAAAGGGTACTTGGCCGTAGCAAATAAAGAACTAAAACTTAAAAAGAGTTTATTTTTATATAATATTTCTGATGTGTTATTTAAATGTTTAGCTTTTACTTATATTAATTGTAAAAAGAATTAGAATAGAAAAAAGGGGAAAAAAGTAAATAAAACAATAAATTAATATTGTTTTATTGCACTCCACATAATTTCATCTTTTGGATTTACTTCTATACCATTTGGTGTGATTTCACAAGGATGAACTGCAGGTGAGTGCTTAGTACCTCTTAATTTTCTAACAAATATTGATCTGTGTGGAGGTATAAAATACATTGCAAAAATACCATCAACAACAAATTCTTCAACTCCATAAGCACTAAAGTCTCTAGCTCCACCATTAGTTTCAGCAGTCATTAAAGTTGTACAATTTAAATCTTTTAAATAATCTGAAAATCTAAATAATAAATTTCTTAATTTACCTGGTTCTGGTAGCCATGCTCCAAATGAAGTTGTTGAATCAATAGTAAGTCTAGTAGCTCCAATATCTTTAACCATTGAAGCAATTATATCTAGTTCTTTATCTATTTGAGATTGAATATCTTTTCTAGGATCAATATGCATTCTATATATTTTCATTAGATTTTTTTGTTCTAATGATTTAATATCCCAATTAAAACTTTCCATATTCCAAACTATATTTTTTAAATTTCCTTCAACAGTTACAAATAAACCTGGATCTCCAAATTTTCTTGCTCCTTCATAAATGTAAGTTGTAGAAAATATAGTTTTTCCAGAACCAGCTCCACCAGAAACTAACACACTAGCTCCTTCTGGAATTCCACCTTGTATAAGTTCATCAAAACCTTTAACACCAGTAGGTATTCTTTTCATTTTTAATCATCTCTTTTT
>CAYXWT010000044.1:0-5699 GCA_964468895.1 uncultured archaeon
CGCCAGAAGCTTTGTTATAATTAATTATTATTTTAATTCAATTAATACTTTTTCTGGCTGAGAAATCAAGAATATTAAATTTGATAAATGTATTCTGTGATATATTATTACATACAAATTTTTTTTAAGTACTTAATTCAAATGTTTTTCTGTTTTCATATTATTATAGTTTTTAATAATTTTAATTATAGAAATAGGTAAATAAAAGCTTTGTATTAAACTTGAAATTGCAAAGTTGTTTTCTTTTTTTGATGATAATCTATGTAACAATGTTACATAGGTTTATATATTTTTTGTTATATATATTTCTATAATGGTTACTACAGAATATATAGATAATTATCCTGAAAAAATATGGTTGCAATTTCTTATATTGAGATTGATTTATGAAAATCCAACTTATGGATATCAGTTAATTAAAGATATTCATAAAATAAGTCAAGGGAAACATATAGTTAAATCAGGTACTATGTATACTACTCTTAGACGAATGGAAAAAAATAATTTATTAAATTCTGTTTGGGAAAAAAATAAATCAGGTCCTAATAGTAGGATTTATAATATAACTATAAAAGGTAAATTAAAACTTAAGAGTTTACTTAAAATGGTTGTTGAAAGAAAAACAATAATAGATAAAATGATTAAATTCTATAAAAAAGAATTTAAAGAATAATAAAATATATGATTAATTAAGATGATTTATGAAATTAAAACTACATAAAATTTTATTATGGATTACTATGATATCTTTATTTTTTTTAACTATTTCAACTATTCCTTTATTAGTTAGTTTTTTAAAAAATGTTGATGTTAAGTTTCCAATTTTGGTGAATATTCACGTTTGGTCTGGTGTTGTATTATTATTAGTTATATTAATTAGAGTTTGTATTAATCGTAAAAAATTAAAAATTATGCTTACTAATTAGTTATTTTTTTAAAAATTAAGGAGTTTATTGATTTGCATGTTTAATAAAAAAATTGTTTTTGTATTGTTTTTATTTTTATTTCTATCTTTTATTTCTGGATTCGTTTTTTCAGAAAGGTATATAGATAGTTCTTATGTACAAGTTATTGCGCAAGAAGTTAGCCCTGAACCAGTAGAACCAGGACAAGATTTTTTAATAAAAGTTAGAGTTCATAATTTTGGAACCGTTGATGCCACTAATGTAAAGGTTAATCTAAATTTAAATTATCCTTTTTATCTAAAAAATACTAGTGAAGCGTTTGTTGATTTTAATAAAATTTGTTCTAATTGTTCTGCAGAAAATACATATTATTTTACAGTAGATAGTTCTGCAGTTTCAGGAATCTATCCTATACATTTTAATATTTCTGAAATTAATAATAAAACTGTATCTTTTAGGCCTCAAATAATAGATGTTTCTATTTTAGGTAAACCAGATTTAGTTTTAGAAACTAAACAAATTGATAAAAATATTTCTGCAGGAGATATTTTTAATATTTCTTTTCTTTTAAAAAATATCGGTACGGGAAACTCTAGAAATATTAAAGTGATTCCTAATTCAAAAGATTTTATGCTTTTAGGATCAAATACTAAATGGTTTGACAAATTAGGTCCTAATCAAGAGGTGTTATTTGATTTAAATTTTATCTCTAATAAAGATCTAGTTGCAAACAGTTATTTATTCCCTATAAATTTAGAATTTTTAGGAGAAAAACAAAATATTCATACTTATTCTTATAACATTGGAATTAATCTTTTAGGAAAAGCAGATTTGTCTTTACAAAATCTAAAAATTAATCCCGTAAATCCTAATTTAAAAGATTTAGTTAGTTTTGAAGGTGTTATTGAAAATATTGGAAATGGTAAGGCAAATAATGTTTTTGTAGAATTATTTATTTTAAATGGAAATAATTATAAATATTTTATTGGACAATTAAATAAAGATGATGATGCTCCATTTTATTTTAATAAAATTAAATTTGATTCTTATGGAGATAATGAAGTTATTTTAAAAATAAACTATAATGATGATTATGGTAATTATGAACTAGAAATACCATTTAATCAAAATGTGCAAAAATCTTCTAATTTGTCTTTATTTTTAATAATTTTGATGTTATTTTTAATTTTAGGTTCTAGTTTATATTTCTTAAAATTTAAAAAAAACAAAAAAACAAAAAAATAAAGAAATGATTTAGACTTACATGAATAAAAAAGATTTAAAGTTAATGTTTTTTTTAGCTTATAAAAATATTGTGAAAAGCAAATCTACTTTTTTAGTAATCGTAGCTGTAATGGCTATGAGTTTTTTATCAATCACTTTTTTTTCTGCAATTATTGATGGTCTTAGTTATGAGTTTGAAGACTCAATGATTAAAGGTCAAACTGGTCATCTAATGATTGAACCCTCATCAGAGGAAAGTTTCATTTTTAATTCAAATAGGCTTGAAAAAAATATATTTAAAATTCCTGGAGTAGTTGGTGTTGCTTCAAGATTAGAATCAAATATTTTAATTACTTTTAAAAATGAAGAGTTAGGTGCTCCAGTATTTTTCATTGATCCTGTTGATGAACTAAAAGTATCTAATTTTCACGAAAGTATAATTGAAGGTAGTTTTCTTTCATATAAAGATACAGATGAAATTATTGTTGGTGCTGATTTATTAGAACAGTATGCTCCAAAAGATGATACTAAAAAAAGATTTAATCTTAGAGTAGGAGATCATGTTAATTTAACCTTTAATAATGGATATACAAAAGAATATAAGATTAAAGGAATTTTTAAAACTGGTTCGAAATTTAGTGATGATAAAATATTAATTAATAAAAAAGAATATTTTTCTATATTTAAAAAAGAAAATATATCTCATAAAATACTTATTAAACTTCCGTCAAGAGGTTTAGAAAAAGAGTATATTCAAAAAATAAAAGCTTTAGGTGTTACTGAACAAATAAATCCATGGGAAACAAAAATTGGAATGATTAAACAATTTATAGGAAGTCTTCAAATTACTAATCAAATTACTGGTTTTATTGGTTTATTAACTGCATTTGCAACCATATATATTATTATTTTTATAAATGTTACAAATAAAAGAAAACAAATTGGTATTTTAAAAGCAATTGGTATAAAGAAAATAATTATACTAGGCTCATATATAATGCAATCTTTTATGTATGGTTTTATAGGTGTTATTTTAGGAAATATTATTATGCAAATTTTATTAGCTTTATTTGTAAGTCATCCTTTAGCTATGCCAATTGGAGATGTAGTTCCTTTATTGACAACAACTAAATTATTAACTACATCTTTGATTTTAATTCTTGCATCTATAATTGCTGGTTTTTTTCCTTCAAGAAAAGCAGCTAATGATAATATTCTAGATGCTATATTTGGTGGCTAAATTATGATTAAAAATATTATTGAAGTAAATAAACTTGAAAGAATATATTCTAATGGTATAATTAAAACATATGCATTAAGAGATGTGTCTTTTAACATTAAGTCTGGTGAGTTTATTGCAATTATGGGGCCAAGTGGGTCTGGAAAAAGCACCTTACTTCATCAATTAGGCTTACTTGATTCACCTACAAATGGAAGTATTAAAATAGATACTGAAGATGTTTCTAAATTAACAGATAATGACAAAACTAATTTTAGATTAGATAAATTAGGTTATGTTTTTCAATCTTATAATTTATTGCCAGAACTTAATGTTATTGAAAATGTTTTTTTAACTTCAATGGCAAAAGGACTAGAACCTCAAGATTATATTCTAAGAGCAAAAGATATTCTTGAAAGAGTAGGTCTTAAAGATAGGCTTTATTATTATCCTTCTGAGCTTTCTGGAGGTCAGCAACAAAGAGTTTCTATTGCTAGAGCATTAGTTAACAAACCTAAAATATTATTTGCAGATGAACCTACTGCAAATCTTGATTCTGATTCTTCTAAAGATGTAATCGATTTGTTTAGAAAATTAAATAAAGAAATTAATCAAACTATTGTAATGGTAACTCACGAGATTGATGAAGGTAAAAAAGCAGATAAGATAATTTGGATTAAAGATGGAATTTTAGATAATTCTAAGAATGTTTAATTCCTTGTCATATTGAGTAAAAAATAAAAAAATTAACTAAATTAGTTAATTTTAAATATTTTAATGTTTTTATAAGAAGAAAACAAGATAAAGTGATTTTTTTAAAAAAAGAATGCTTTTAACTTTTAGCTTAACTTTCGCCAGAAAGATTACTGCCCAAAAAAGGTTTATTTGTGCACTTAGAGTGCACAATTTAAAAACAATTCTATTTCTATATATTATATGGATAAAAAATATCTTGAGCAAATAGTTCTAGATCAAAAACAAAGATTATCTAAATTAGAAAATGGATATTCTAGAGATAAGCTATCAGAAATATCGAATTTAATAAAACCTAAAATAAATATAGTTGTTACTGGTCATAGAAGAGTAGGGAAATCTACTTTTCTTTTACAATGGATGAATAAATATTATAGTTCTGACTTCTATTATCTTGATTTTTCGGACGAAAGATTAGCTGGCTTTGAAACTAAAGATTTTCAAGTATTATATGAAATATTTCTTGAAAATTTTGGAGAAAAAAAGGTTTTCTTTTTTGATGAATTACAAGGTAAAAGATATGATTGGAACAAGTTTGTAAATAGATTATATTCTGAAGGAAAAAGATTCTTTATAACTGGTTCTAATGCTGAATTATTAAGTAAAGAAATATCCACATATCTTACAGGTAGACACTTTGATATTAGCATGTATCCTTTTTCTTTTAAAGAGTATTTAGGTTATAATAGTTTCAATAAAAACTATAAATCTACTTCTGGAAAAGTAGAAGCAATTAAATATTTTAATAAATATATAAAAGAAGGGGGATTTCCAGAAGTTATAGTTTATGGAAATAAAGACATATTAGAAAATATATATCAAGATGTTATAAATACAGATATTTTATCTAGATATAATATAAAAGAAGAAGTTGAATTTAAGAAAATGGCTTTGTTTCTAATATTTAACTTTTCAAAAGAATTTTCTTATACTTCTTTAAAGAATAACTATAATTTAGGAAGTACACATACTGCTAAAAAATATGTTTCATATCTAACTAATACATATTTATTATTTGAGTTAACAAAATATGATTATTCTTTAAAAAAACAAGAAAACTATAGTAAAAAAATTTATGTTATAGATCCTGGACTAATTAATCAATTAGCTTTTGCTTTTTCAGATAATATTGGTAGATTATATGAAAACGTAGTTTTTATAGAACTTTTAAGAAGAGGAAAAAAAGTTTATTTTTTTAAGGATAAACTTGATTATGAAATAGATTTTATAACTTTAGAGAAAAATAAAATTGTTTCTTTGATACAAGTATGTTATGACTTAAATGATATAAAGACTAAAGAAAGGGAAATAAGAGGATTATTATCTGGATTAGATGAATTCAAACTAAAAGAAGGAATAATAATAACTCGAGATTTAGAAAAAGAAGAAAAAATAGATGATAAAATAATTAAATTTACTCCTTTATGGAAATGGTTATTAGAATAAAGTTATAAATATAAAAACAAAGATTAATGTGGAAAACTTTTTTATTAAAAATATTTATAAATTAATTTTAATAATAGTTAATAGGCATTTTAATAGTTATGAATAATAAAAAGGAGCGCTTTTAACCTTTGGTTCAATTCCCGCCAGAAGCT
>CAYXWT010000045.1:0-5687 GCA_964468895.1 uncultured archaeon
TCATTACCAATTCTATATGTTTTTGTAGCTCTTTTTCCACAAACATTACATACTGCATCAACATATATTATATTATCACTTATTGCTATTAAAGTACCAATATCTTTTAATCCATCTTTAAATGGAAATGGATCTCCTTTAAATGTTTGATTAAGTCCACAAACAAAAACATTAATTCCTAAATTATTAATATCTTTAATTATTTTAATAATTTCTGAATCCAAAAATTGAATTTCATCAATAAATACATTTACTATTTTTTGAATATTATTTAGTTCAATAATTTTTTCAAAAACTTCTTTAGAGTTAGATGCAACTATTGCTTTTCTACTTATTCCATTATGATTTACAACTTCTTCTAAAGAATATCTTTGATCAATATTTGGTTTAAAGATAATAGAATTTCGTTTAGCTATTAGTTCTCTATCCATTAATCTTAATAGTTCAGTAGTTTTTCCAGAAAACATAGGCCCAGTAATGGTAGTTAATAATCCAATCATAATAAATCACATCAATCTAATAAATATTATATCTTTTTACCTTTAAAAAACAGATACATTTTATCTCCTATTAAATCACTATATATTGGTGCTTCTAAACTTATGATCTTAGGTACAGTTATTTCTTTAATATAATTTAATTTCAAATTATTATTATTAATTGAATACTTATGATCTTCCAAATCATAATTTACAAAACCAACTATTAATGATTTATTATTAATTGTTTTCATAATAATTTCATAATAAAGTCCTTTTTTATTATAATCTTTTAAATCAATTATCTTGTTTTTTAATTTAATTGCTTTTTTAGAATCATCTTTATAAAGATCTATAAGATTTGGATGACACAATAATATAAAAAATTGACCATTCTTTTTTAGAACTCTATTAATTTCTTTATAAAATTTATTTAGATCTTTTGGTAACAAATAATGTACAACCATACTACTAATATAAACATCAATAGAATCATCAGGTATCTGTTTTAAATTTAAAACATTTCCAACATGATATTTAATACCTAAAGGCGTTTCAGTTTCTTGTTCGATAGCAATTTTAATCATACCTTTAGATAAATCCATAGCAGTTATAGACTTACACTTATATGCTATCTTTCTTGCAAAGTAACCTTCACCACAACCAGCATCCAAAACAGCCTTATTTTTTAAGATATTTTTTATTTCTGAAAATAAAAAAGGTCGTGCTACAAAATCAGATAAACTAATTGGACTATTTCTTTTCCAATTTTCTGCTTGTTTAGTATAATTACATTTTTCGTTCATAAATTTCAAATTAAACTTTTATAAATATAGTACTTAATACATTTAATAAAAATAACATTAATATTAAAGAGAAATATATTTATAAAGATTAATTTTTTTTAAAAAAGAAGTTAGTATCCCTCCTCCCAGATTTGAACTGGGGATCTACCGGTTACTGCCAAAACAGTAAAAACTATTTGTCTACAGCCGGTCGCACTAACCGCTATGCTAAGGAGGGTATATTTAATCTATTTTTTCACTTTTAAAAAAAATAGTATATATTATATATAAGGTAAAAAAGATTTATAAATGTATTATCTAAGAACTAAATAAATTTATTTTCTAAGAGTTGCTTTTTTAATAACTTTTTTAGTATTTCTTTCTTTAATAACTTCGGATCTATATTTTTTTTGATTTTTTAAAGTTCTTTTAATATAACTAGTCATTTCTTTTTTAAGATTAGTAATATAAGATTTACTTTCTAAAGATGATAATTTTTGTCCATTATAAATTTTAACTATCTTTCCAAAAATATTAGTTCTAAATGAATACACTATTAATGTAGTTGGATCTAAACATAACTTATTAAAACCATATATACCACCATGTGTTGGTGTCTTTAAAAATACTCTTTTATACTTATCATCTATTTTTACTTTAGAAGTATATATTTTACCTTCTTTAAATGCTTGAATAAAACCATGTGCTGTTTCAAAACAAGAACCTGATAATGATGAAGAAATTAAATTTTTATTTAACAATCCTTTTTTTATACCTATAAATCTTTTTTTTAAATTATAAGATGACTTCTTATGATATTTATAAATTTCTAAATTATTTATAAAATCATATAAAAATAAGTGTGTTTTATTTGGATCTAATTTTATAATATTTGTAATTATAAATTGCCTTTCTTTTTCACTGGTTTTTTTAGAAATAAATTCATGCAAAGTAAAATTAGATATTAATTTAGAATATAAAAAAAGAGTATTTCTATAACGAAAATTATTTTTTAAAGCAATATTTAAAAGAGGTTCTAAAAAATTAGGTATATACTCTAAAGATTTAGAGTAAATACTAGGAATATCCTTATTTTTAGAACCAAAACTAATATTATAAACTCTATTTACATCTAAATTTTGTAATATCAATTCTTTTCTTTGTTTTGGGTCATAAGAGACATTTATTTTAATCATATTTTCCTAATTAAAATAATTATTTTTTTGGCTTTTTTAGTTTTTTTGGCTTTTTTGGCTTTTTTGAATTTTTTGTTTTCATTAATTTCTTTTTAGATGGAAAAGGTATTTGACCATAATTTAATATAAGTTCATTCTTTTCACAAAATATATTTAGTAAATAAATCTTTACAGCTGTTATATAAGCAATTTTTTGTTTTTTTATTAAATGTTCAGGTAATACTTTAGCAATAAGAGTTTTTATTTTTCTAGAATTTAAATCATTATAAAAAGAAGCAAAATCTTTTTCCAATAATGAATTAGTTTGTTCTAATAATAAATCCATATCTATTAATCTATTTAAATAATCTTTAATTTTCTGAGAACTTGTAAATTGAACACTTCCTAAATATTCAATTATATCTTCAATTGTAGTTTTAGATTCAACAGTTAGTTTTTTAACACTTACAAAACCATCTAAATTTATTATAAATTGAGCACTATCTTGAGTCATATATTTCCACCATTTTTATTTAATTAAAATTATACTTTATAACATAAAATAAGAAGTAAATAATTATAAATTAATTGTTTTTAAAAGATATTATTTTTTAAAAAAATATTAGTAGTAGTTAGTTATAAGCCACCTTCTGTATTTAATAGTAATTAATCTGAGCGAGTTAAACTCTTGCACCCTAACTTCCGCACATTTCAGCTATTTTTTAGATCTATCAAGTTTGCCTATCATTTATTAATCTAAAACAGTATTGTTTCTGTTCAGAAGAATACTTATGAAGTATTTATTTTTAGAATAGTGGGTGGGTGGACTTTACTTATCTTTTATAAAATAAAAGAGTTACTAAACACTAACTACTAATATATAATATAGATAATAGAAATATAAAAAGAGATTGTTTTTATTTTTAAAAACAATATAAATAATTTATGATTTAATATAAATTTTATTTTAGTTTGGTATTAATTTCATAAAATACACTATAAAATCCACTGTTTATTAAATAAAGGTAAAATATAAAAATAATATTAGATAAATAAGAACTTATACTTGGAAATAAATTAATAACTATAAAAATTAATATTATAAACAGTATTGTATAAATTATAACATAACCTATAAAATATTGTAAACATACAAAAAATTTATTTGTAAAAATAAGTTTTAAATTATTATGAATATTAAATATACTTTCAAATTTTTTAGATTTTAAATAGCTTATAAAACCTATTATTTTTAAAAATTCTATAATTAATACTAATAAAATTAATATTAAAATAAAAATTAAAAATATAATATTACTAATACCTGATGACATTAAAGTTAAATCTATTAAAGATGATATCAAATCTATTTTATATACTAATTGAAAAATCATTGCAATTAAAAATACAAATATTAATTGGAATATAAAAAATACAATTGAAGTAACTATATATATTCCTGATATTTCTAATAAGTGTTTTAATGATTTTTTATAAGTATTTAATTTTTTAAGTAGTTTTAAAGAAACTAAAGATGTTCCAAATACAAAAACTAAAACTAAACTTAAAATAGAAATTATTGGATCTATAAAAGATATTATACACAAAATTAAAATTATTACAAAAAATTTAATATTTAAAAAACCAAATAAAAATTTATTTTTAAAATCTAACATAATTAATCTAAATATTTATGTAGGATTATATTTAAAATACTTATTATATTTTATTTTAAAAAAATAGAAAAAAAGAAAAATTAAAAATAGAATTTAAATTCTATTCTTTATCTTTCCATGCAAGTAAACAAAGCATTACTATATTTGCAATAGGTACTAAGAAAAGTAATATCAACCATGGTGAATAATTTCTTTTCTTGAATATCTTGATATACCAAATTACAGACATGACCGCAGAAAAAACACTTGCAATAGGATTTAAAACTAATCCAACTAAAGGTATCATACCTAAAACAAAAGGTAATACAAATGTAAAACCCCACCACCACTTATAATCAGCCAATATAGGTATCAAAAATAAGTTTGCAATAGGAATCCATGCTAACCATGGTTTATTGTAACCTAATTTTCTAGCAATTGTTGACATAACTAATGCTGAAAATACATATACTACTAAAAAAACGATTAACAATATCATAGCCATACCTGCAATCATAGCAAAAGCTGCTGCTCCTAATCCTGCACCTAATAAAGAAGTTAATAATTCTTCACTCACAATACTTAATAACATAATTTAAACCTCCAAAATATTTTAATTAAATATAAATTATTAAAGATATATATTACAGTAAAACTTATAAACCCATTCTTTTAAAATTAAACTTTATAGTTTATTTAAAAATAAAATCAAAATTCTAATTTTTATCTTTCCATGCAAGTAAACAAAGTATTACTATGTCTACGATAGGTACTAAGAAAAGTAATATTAACCATGGAGAATAATTTCTTTTTTTAAAAATCTTAACATACCAAATTATATTCATAACAGTTATAAAAATAAAAAAAATAAAAAATAATATAACTATCATTAAATGAGTTGACATTAAAAAACTTACAAAAATAAAAGATAAAAGATAAATAAAACCCCACCACCATTTATAATCAGCTAATATTGGTATTAAAAATAAGTTTGCTATAGGAATCCATGCTAACCAAGGTTTATTATAATTTAGTTTTCTAGAAATTGTTGAAAAAGCTAATGCTATAAAAGTATATAATACTAAAATGATTATTAATAACACTATATTTAAATTAAAAACAACTGGTAAAATGATCCATTTAATTAAAAATGATAATGAAATCATTAATTCTTTAATTATAGTATTTAGTAACATAATTTAAAAATCCAAAATATTATTTTTAATTTAATAAAAATATGTATTACAATAAAATTTATAAATAGATTATTTAAAAATTTAATCTCAAAATTAGAATAATTAGAAAGTGGACTCTGCGAGATTCGAACTCGCAACCCCTTCCTTGCAAGGGAAGTACTCTACCATTGAGCCAAGAGCCCACAACAAATGTTTTGTTATTAACTACAGTTATAATTAAAGAGAAATATATTTTTAAATAGATGTTAGAAATAAAATTAATTTTTCTTGTTGTTAGAAGACATTTATAAATGTTGAATTAGAGATTTTTTTCATAAAATCATCCTTTTTATTAAATAAATTTAGGAGGTGATCCGTCCGCAGGTTCCCCTACGGACACCTTGTTACAACTTAGTCC
>CAYXWT010000046.1:0-2049 GCA_964468895.1 uncultured archaeon
TGTTGAAGAAGAATTTAATTTTAATAATTTAAAAGATAAAAGTAGTTGTGAAATTTTAAGTGAAATATCAGGTATAACAATTCTTGAAAAAAGCGGTAGTTGGATTGGAGCTAGAATGGGTAGACCTGAAGCAGCTCATGAAAGAATGATGGCTGGTAAACCAAATGTTTTATTTCCTATAGGTCATGGCTTTAGAAACAATAGAGATATTATAAGAGCAAGTCAAAAGAAAAGTGATTATGCAAAAGCTGGAGAATATGGTATTATAAATGTAGATATTAGAGCTTATCAATGTCCAGAATGTAAAAAAATATTATTTGGACCTTATTGTTTTAAATGTAACAAACAAACTAACCTAATTAGATATTGTCCAAAATGTAAAAAACAAATGTTTGAAGATGTATGTCCTGTTTGTGATGAAGAAACAATCCCTAAAACAGATCATAAAATTAATTTAGATAGAGAAATTGAACGAGCTTGCATAAATTTAAAAATGGCATGTCCTGAAAAAATGAAAGCTATTAAAGGATTAGTTAGTACTAAAAGAATTCCAGAACCACTAGAAAAAGGAATATTACGTGCAAAACATGATGTATATGTTTTTAAAGATGGCACTTGCAGATATGAAGCACTTAATGCAACAATTTCTCAATTTAAACCTAAAGAGTTAAACTTAAGTTTAGAAAAAATTAAAGAATTAGGTTATACTATAGATTATCTAGGTAAAGAAATTAAATCTGAAAATCAAATTTTAGATATTTTTCCTCAAGATATAATTGTAGATGATCATTGTGGAGAATATTTTTTAAGAGTTAGTAAATTTATAGATGATGAACTTGAAAAGTTTTATGAAGTTCCAAGATATTATAATCTAAAAACTAAAGATGATTTAATTGGTCAGTTAGTTATTGGACTTGCACCACACACTTCAGCTGGAATAGTTGGAAGAGTTATAGGTTATTCTAAATCTAAATTGTGTTGGGGGCATCCATTTTATATTACTGCTAAAAGAAGAAATGTTGATGGTGATCAAGATTCTATGTTATTATTAATGGATTCTTTATTAAATTTCTCTCAAAGCTACTTAAGTGAAGGTAGAGGTGGTAGAATGGATGCACCTTTATCATTTACCAACATTATGAACCCATACGAAGTGGATGATGAGTCTCATGAAATGGAAACTGTTCTAGAATATCCTTATGAATTATATTTACAAGCAAAAGTAAATGGTACTACAATTTGTGAAGGTATGGAATATGCTGATAAAGTATTAGGAAGTGAAAGACAATACAATTGTATTAAATTTACTCATAATACAGATATTTTTGATGAAGGACCTAAACGTAGTAGTTATTTAACAATTAAAAGTATGAAAGACAAAGTTGATAAACAAGGAAAATTACAAAAAAGAATAAGAGCTGTAGATGAAAAAGATGCTTTAGAAAGATTATTACAATATCATTTATTTCCAGATATAATTGGAAATACAAGAGCTTTTGCTAGACAAAAATTAAGATGTGTTAAATGTAATTCTAAATATAGAAGAATTCCACTTTCTGGAAAATGCGATTGTGGTGGTAAATTAATATTAACTATTGCAGAAGGCTCTATAAAAAAATATGTAGAACTTGCAAAAAGTATAATTAAAGATTATGATCTTAAACCATATTTATATCAAAAAGTTATTCTTAGTGAAGAAGAAATTAAAAGCTTATTTTTAGACAAAGAAAAAGAAAAACAGAAATCATTATCTGACTTCTTCTAAAAAAACTATTTTAAAATATCTTTATATTTATCTTTGATTTTCTTTTTTGTATCTTTCTCTTCAAGATCACTTAATTGTTCAATAACTTTCTTATAATCTCTAGAAATCTTTTTAGGATTTTCTAATATTACTTTAACATAAAGAGATCCATGTAACCCTCTTCTATGTATATCTGATAAACCCTTACCTTTAATTTTAAATAAAGTGTGAGTAGAGGTATTTGATGGTATTTTAAGATTAACTACATCTTGAACACATTTTATTTTTAAATTTGTACCTAATAA
>CAYXWT010000046.1:2149-5665 GCA_964468895.1 uncultured archaeon
CCACTACCATTACAAGTAGGGCAAACTTGTTGTACAGAGAAAGTTCCAAAAGGAGTTCTTTTAGTACTAATTACTTGACCTCTACCCTTACAAGTAGAACAAACTTCTTTTTTTAGAGATTTAGAACCAGTTCCTGAACAATATTCGCATTTTTGATCTCTATCTAATTTAATTTCTTGTTTAACACCTTTTGCTGCATCCATAAAAGATATTTTAATTCTATATTGTAAATCTAAACTTCTTCTAGAATTATTTTCTGCATTTCTGTTTCCAAAAGAAGAAAAAGAATCCTCTCCACCCATAAAACTAGAAAAGATATCTGAAAAATCAAAACCAAAATTATTTCCAAAGCCTTGACTTTGAGAACCTCTTGACTGATTATAGTTCATACCTTCAGAACCATAAGTATCATATTGTTTCTTTTTAGTATCATCAGAAAGAACAGTATAAGCAGCATTAATTCTTTTTAGTTTTTCTTCAGCATTATCCTCTTTAGATATGTCAGGATGGTATTTTTTAGCAAGCTTTTTATAAGCTTTTTTAATATCTTCTTTGGAACTATTTTTAGAAACTCCAAGAGTATCATATAAATTATCTTCACTCATATATAATCATAAAAATTATTATTTATAAATAATATCTTCATAAAAGATAGAATTAATTCTATCTAAATGATGTGTTGCATATGTAGAACCTATTAAAGGAATATCTTTACTATAATGATCTTTTAATAAAATATAACCAAACTCATGTTTGATTTCATTAAGTGCATCCAAATAATCTTTGGCAAATAAAGATTTTTCCATTAAAATAACCTTTTTACTAAAATCAACACTTGCAAAATTACCTTTATCTTTTGTTTTTGTTTGAACATAATTATCAGAAACAATTTCTATTCTATAACCGTACTCATGTTCAATTCCTCGTGTTACTTTTTTAAAAGCATCTTTATAATTTAATTTTTTTTTTAATATATAATCTATATATTTTAAAGCAGAACTTTTAAGAAATACATTAAAATATAAATCTAAAATACCTATATTAAAATCACAAACCCTATCAAAACCGTTTCTTTTTATAATAAATTTATTAATTTTTATTTTTTTAGGTTTTTTAATTGCATTTTTTATTTTAAAAGATGTACGAATATTTAAAACTTTATTTTCACATCTTTTAAAAGCACTAATAATTTTCCTCAATAAAAACACCTTTTTAAAAAAATTTAAAGAAAAGAAATTATTTCTTTTCTTCTTTTTTGTTTTCTTTATCTTCTTCAACAGTATAATCTGCATCTACAGTTTCACCATCTTTGTTTTTATCATCTGTATTAGACTTATCTTTTGTTGAAGAATCATTTGTTTGTGCTTGAGCATTTTGATATAATTTTTGAGATACAGCATAAACTTTTTCTTGCAATTTATCTTTTTTCTTTTTAATCTCATCAACATTTTCTTCTTTAGAATCCAATTCGTCTTTAAGTACTTTTTTCAAGCTTTCAATTTCTTCAACATCCTTAGAATCTAATTTATCTTTAGATTCTTTAATTAAATCATCTACTGTATAAACTAATGTTTCAGCTTGATTTTTAACATCTATTTTTTCTTTAATTTTCTTATCTTCTTCTTCATAAGTTTTAGCATCGTTTTTCATCTTTTCAATTTCTTCTTTACTTAAATTTGTTGAGGAAGTAATTTTAATTTCTTGACTTTTACCAGTACCTAAATCTTTAGCAGCAACATGAATTATACCATTAGAATCTATATTAAAAGTTACTTCAATTTGAGGTGTACCTCTTGATGCTGGAGGAATACCTGCTAATTGAAATCTACCTAATGTTAAATTATCATTAGCCATTGGACGTTCTCCTTGTAAAACATGTATATCAACAGCATTTTGATTATCTGCAGCTGTAGAAAAGATTTGAGATTTCTTTGTAGGGATAGTTGTATTTCTATCTATTAAAACAGTAGATACACCACCAAGTGTTTCTATACCTAATGATAAAGGAGTTACATCTAAAAGAAGAACATCTTTTACATCTCCTGAAAGAACTGCGCCTTGTATAGCAGCACCCATAGCAACAACTTCATCAGGATTTATAGTTTTATTTGGTTTTTTAGAAGTGTACTTTTCTAAAATCTCAGAAACCTTAGGTATTCTTGTTGAACCACCAACTAATATAACTTCAGAAATATCTTTTAAGTCTAACTTAGAATCATCTATTGCTTTTTTTAAAGGTATCTCTAATCTTTTAAATAAACCTGAACATAATTCTTCAAACTTAGCTCTTGTTAATTTAATATTTAAATGTTTAGGGCCTTCAGGAGTTGCTGTAATGTAGGGTATATTTATAGTAGCTTGAAGAGTATTTGAAAGTTCAATTTTTGCTTTTTCAGCCTCATCTTTTAATCTTTGCATAGCCATTTTATCAGAACTTAAATCAATACCTTCTACCTTTTTAAATTCTTCAACCAAATAATTTATAACTATTTGATCAAAATCATCTCCACCTAAACTATTATCTCCAGATGTAGATTTAACTTCAAAAACACCATCAGATAATTCTAAAATTGAAACATCAAAAGTTCCACCACCAAAATCAAATATTAAAATATTATGATCATGTTTTTTATCTATACCATAAGCCAAAGCAGCAGCAGTTGGTTCATTAACAATTCTTAAAACTTCTAAACCTGCAATTTCTCCTGCAGCTTTAGTTGCTTTTCTTTGAGAGTCTGAAAAATATGCAGGAACAGTAATAACAGCTTTAGTTATTTTTTGACCTGTTGCTTCTTCAGCATCTTTTTTTAATTTTTGTAAAATAAAGGCTGAAACTTGTTCAGGAGTATATTCTTTATCTCCTAATTTAGAATTATACTTTTCACCCATATGTCTTTTAATAGAATACACAGTATTATCTGGATTTACAACTGCTTGTCTTTTAGCCAAAGCTCCTACAATCATTTGATTATTAGAATAACCAACTACTGAAGGTGTGGTTCTATTTCCTTCTGCATTTATTAAAATTTTAGGTTTACCTGCTTCAACAATAGCCATTGCTGAATTTGTAGTACCTAAATCTATACCTAATATTTTTTCATTAACCATATTTTATTCCTCCATATATCCTACTATTACTTTAGCAGGTTTTATTAAATTATTATTTAGTAAATATCCATCTTCTAAAACTTCAATAACTTTATTTTGTTTTGAAATATCAGAAATCTTATTTTTACAAACACATTCAGAATTATTAAAATCAAATTCTTTATCTAAACAATCTATTTTTTGAATATTTAACCTTTTTAAAATATTATCAAAATTAAATAATAATTGATTTAGATTATTTTTAGAAGTATCATTAATTTCACTTTTTAATGCTAAATTTAATATATTTCTAAAATTTAAAAATTCAATTAATAAGATTTTTTTTTCTAAAAATAATAATTGTTTATTTTCTTTAGAATTTCTTTTTTTATAATTTTCAAAATCTGCTTGTATTCTTTTAGATAATTC
>CAYXWT010000047.1:0-5386 GCA_964468895.1 uncultured archaeon
ATTGCTTTTAAATTTTTACTTTTTGCAAGATTTATAATTTCTTGAGGACTTAATTTTCCATCAGAATAATGGCTGTGAATATGTAAATCTGTATTGTTCATAAATAGTTCTATTGCATTGTTTTAGTAGCTAATTTAATATCTTCACCAGTTACGGTTTTTCTTTTAGCATGTTTTGCTAAATCTATTGCTTGTTTAGAAATATCTATAGCTACTTCTTCAATTATCTTTCCAAGTTCAATAGCAGCATCTTCTGAAACTCTACCAGCTCCAGCTTTTCTTATTAATCTGTCAATTGCAGCAATTGGTAAATCACTCATTTTAACACCTCATTTTTAATTCTAAGTTAATTTAAGTCTTATTTTATAGATTTTATACTCCAAAATGTTTATAAATAATTATTTTCTAAAAATATCTTAAAAACATAGTTTTTAATACTATTTTAGCTTTTATATTATTATAATATAAATTTAAAATAAAATTTTTATTATTAAAATTAAAATATATTTTTATTTTGTGATTCCTTTATGACTTTATCAGATTCTATACTTTTACAAATCTCTCAAAAAAAAACATCTTATAATGATTTATTGACAAGAATACTTCCTAATTATTCTTCTAAATCTTCAGCAAAAGCAGCTTTATCTAGATCTTTAAAGAATTTAATTGCTTTTGAAAATATTAAAAAAGAAGATGGTGTATATGAAATTACATCTAAAGGAGCACAAAATATTAAATCTAAACTTAAAAATAAAATACTTATAAATATTAATGATCTTATTACTAAAAATAAAAAAACAAAAGATTTAAGATATTTAGATGATATTATAAAGAATTTACAAATTTTTATAGAAAGGTCGAAACATGATGCTATGCTTCTTAGGATTGGAAAAACTAGTTCTGGTTTTTTTGTTTCTGATCTTAAAGACATATTACTTAATTTAAATAATACTATTAAACATTATAGTTATTTAAATAAAGTTCTTGAAAAGCAAATATTAATATTTCAAGAAGAAAATTTTGAAGATCAAAAAATATTAAATTTAGATAATAAAAGTATATCTAAATTAAAAGATCTTGGTGAATTTTATAATTTAGATGAATTTATTATAGAATTTAATAAAGATGATTTAGAGATAATTAATATATTTAAAAACAATTTTAAATTTAAAACTAAATCTGAAAATATTTTTTTAGTTAATTTTTCAGAAATTGATGATTTTAAAAAAATATTGTATGAAAATTTAGAAGTTATTATTAATATTAATTTTAAAATATTTGTTAATGAAATTATTATCAAAGTAATGGGTACTAAAATGTGTTTTATAGGTCCTCACAACATTATTGTTGATATCTAATTAAAAACAAATATGTTAAGTTTAATTTTTAAAAGTCTAAAATTGATGTTTAGGTAGAAACCTTACTAAAAAGATATTTTAATTAAATTAATTTAGGTAAAGTTTATTATGGACAAGTTACTAATAGATAAAGATACTTTAAAAGCCTTAGTTGTTGATACTAGATTAAATATACTTAAACTTTTACATAAGCGTAAGTATACATTATCTGAATTATCTAAAATATTAAATTTATCAGCATCAACTATAAAAGAGCATTTAGATATTCTTTGCAAAGTAGATCTTGCTAAAAAAGAAGATAATAATAGAAAATGGAAATATTATTCTTTAACTTATAAAGGTCTTAATTTAATTAATCCTTCAGAAACAAAAGCTTTGTTTTCTTTTGTTTTAAGTTTAATAATTACTATTGGTGTTGGTTTATTTTTTTTAAGTTCTACTATGGTTGCAAGTAGTAACACTTTTGAATCTCCTAGATCTTCTTTAAATATAGAAAATTTAAATAATTATGATTCTGTTATGATTTCTTCCAAAACTATGCGTAATGATTCTGAAGTTTTAAATCAAGAAGTTCCTATAGTAGCAGCAAAGGAAGTTGCGAAATCAGATTTTAAATTAAATGTTAATTTTAGTTTAGGAGTTATTTCTTCATCTTTGTTTATTACTTTTGTAATAATTTCAATTTGTCTTTTAATTAATTATTCTAGTAAAAAAAATAAAATTAAATATAATGTTTAATAGAGGTGTTATTATGAGTTTTAAAAATCAAATAAATACAATGAAAAATAATTGGTTTCTAATTTTAATTAGTTTGTTTTTAGTTGTACTTGTTGTTTTAGGTTCTGGTTTTTTTTCAAAAGGCTATAATGATTTTGATGGTATTGATATGTCATTTAGAAATAATTCTGAATCTTTAGGATCTGCTGCTGAGAAATCTTATGTAAATACTTATTCTCCAGAAGTAGATTCTAGAAAGATAACTGTTTATACTAATTTAAATTTAAAACTAAAGAAAAATCAATTTTCTAAAGTAGATTTGAATCTAAAAAATATAGTTATAAATACAAATTCAATTTTATTAAAGGAAAATACTAGTGTGTATAATAGAAATAATAATTTAAAATCAGGTAACTATACTATTAAAGTAGAATCTGTAAAATTGGACTCTATTATTAGTCAATTAAAAAATCTTGGTGAAGTGAATAGTTTTTCAAGCCATAAAACAGATATTACTGAACAATACGAAAACCTAGAAATAGAACTTAATAGTGAAAATAATAAGTTAAAAAGATTTAAAGAATTATATGATTCTAATTCAGCATTATTAGAAAATAAAGTTGAACTAATTGAAAAAATATTTAATCAAGAAAGAAGAATTAAATATTTGGAAGAATCTTTAGAAAATAAAGATAAAACCGTTAAATATTCTACAATTAATTTAAGTGTGTCTGAATACTCAAATTATATATCTATAATTTTTGTTAAATTTTCAGATTTATTAAAAACAATTGTTGGATCAATAAATGTTTTATTACATATAATTTTTGCAGTTGTCCCATTTATAATATTTATTTGGTTAATTGTAATGGTTGTAAAACTTTTTAAAAAAAAAAGAAAAATTAAGAAATAATTTTTTAAGATTATTTATCTTCTTTTTTTATTTTGCACTTTTTTAGAAATTCTATAAATAAAGGGTGACCTTTTTCTATGGTTGATTTTAATTCAGGGTGAGCTTGAGTAGCAACAAAAAAGGGATGATTTTCAAGTTCTATAAATTCTATAAGTTTACCATTAGAGCTTTTACCACTTAGAATTAAATTGTTATCTTCTAGAATTTTATGGTAATCTGGATTAACTTCATATCTATGTCTATGTCTTTCAAATATAATTTCTGAATTGTATATTTTGTGTACATATGTGCCTTTTTTAATAATAGCTTTGTAAGATCCTAATCTCATAGATGCGCCCAGGTTATTTAAATCCTGATTTTCTAATATTTTTATTATTGGTTCAGTAGTTTCAGAATCAATTTCTGTAGAGTTTGCATTTATTATATTGCATACGTTTCTGACATATTCAATAATAGCTAATTGCATACCATAACAAAGTCCTAGAAATGGGGTTTTATTTTCTCTTGCCCACTTAATTATTTTTATTTTACCATCTATTGCTCTTTTCCCAAAACCTCCAGGTATAATTACACCATCTATTTTGTATAATTCTTCAAAATTTATATTTTCTGTATTTATAAATTCTATTTTTAGAGGTATGTTATTAACTATTGATGAATGATTTAATGCTTCAATTACTGAAGCATAAGAATCTTTAAGATCTGTATATTTACCACATATGCCTATTGTTATTTTCTTATTTTCTTCTGTATTTGTTTTAAACTTTGTTAGTTTTTTTACATTAGTTGTATATTTGTCAAAATCTTTATTTACATTTAATTTTAGTTTATCACAAATTAATTGATCTATATTTTGTTTTTTAAATTCAACAGGTATTTCATAAACATTATCTAAATCTTTTGCAGAAATTATTTTTTCTAATGGTATGTTTGAGAAGTCTGCAATTTTTATTTTTGATTTTAATTCTAATTCTTTTGTAGTTCTACAAATAATTAGATCTGGAATAATATTCCTTTTAAATAATTCAGAAATACTTCTTTGAGCAGGTTTTGTTTTTTGTTCACCACTAAATGTAAGTTCTGGAACATATGTTAAGTGAATTTTAAATGTGTTACTTTTTAATTTTTGCAATATGTGTTTAATAGCATAAATATAGAGTTCATTTTCTAAATCTCCAATAGTTCCACCAATTTCTAATAGAACTAATTCAGCGTCATTATCTAAAGCCACATTTAATATTTTTTGTTCAATGTAATTTCTAACTTCAGGTATAAGTTTAACATCTTTTCCAAGATATCCTCCTTTACGTTCTAAATCTAATATTTCTTTATAAATTTTACCCATTGTTATATTTTGAGATTTGTTACAAGTAATTTCTAAAAATCTTTCATAATGCCCAAAATCCATATCTACTTCGCTACCATCATCTAAAACAAAAACTTCACCGTGTACCATTGGATTAATAGTTCCTGGATCATAATTAAGATATCCATCACATTTAATTGGAACTTTTTTTATATTATTAGAAATTAATTTTCCAATACTTGCTAAAGATATGCCTTTTCCAAGTCCAGAAATAACCCCTCCAGTTATTATTATAAATTTTATGTTTTTGTCTTTAACTTTTTTGTAGATTTCTTCTAGCATAGTTCTAACACCTATTTTTAGTTTGTTTTTTTTTAAAATAGTATCTAGTTTAATAAACCATTAAAAACTTAACTGGCGATGGTTTGGTTTATAATATTATTTATTAATAATATATATGTACCCTCTTTACTAATTAGAGTTGCATTTATTTGCAAGGGTGGCGGAGTGGTCAAACGCACCAGGCTTGAGACCTGGAGTCTTACGACTACGCGAGTTCAAATCTCGTCCCTTGCGTTTATTTAACTAAATAAATTTATTTAAATAATTATGCTATCTTAAATTATATATGGTTGTAAAAAATGAAATTACTTATGATGATTTTTGTAAATTAGATATAAGAATTGGAGAAGTAATAGAAGCTGAAAAAATACTTACTAGTGATAAGTTAATTAAAATTATTTTTGATTTTGGTGATTTTAAAAGACAAGTTTTAGCAGGTATTGCAACTAAGTATAGTGCTGAAGAATTAATTGGAAAAAAAATGCCAGTTATAGTTAATTTAAAGCCTAGAAAATTAATGGGTTTTGAAAGTTGTGGTATGATTCTTGCTTGTGGAGAAAATGATGTTGAATCACTTTTATTTCCAAGCGATAATGTTGAAAATGGATCTCCAATAAGTTAATTTTTTTAAATACTTTTTTTATTTTGCAGGGGTGGCGGAGCGGTCAAACGCACTAGTCTGGAAAGCTAGAGTCTTACGACTACGCGAGTTCAAATCTCGTCTCCTGCGCTTTTTAAATTATTTTTTTAT
>CAYXWT010000048.1:0-5340 GCA_964468895.1 uncultured archaeon
TTTGTATTTATAGTTATAAAATATACAAAAAAACCAATCCAAGCTTTTATAATATACTTTTTTCATTTTTATATTTATGATATATTACAGAAAATATTTATATATAATATTTTTTCTAATATTACTGTTAAACACAATATATTCTGAAGATATAAACTTACTAGAATATCCTAAAGAAATATCTCAGGTAAGTACTTTTAATGATCTTAATTATTTTATAGATCTAGACTATTTTTCTATATGTGATATAAATAATATTAATGTAAATCAAAGTAACCTCCAAGAAAAGGTGGATGATAATCAATTACAAATTATACTAGATAATTTTTATTATGATTATTATAATTTAAATTTAATTACTGAAAATTATGATAATTCTTTATTTAAAGATCTATATTTTGATATAGATACTTCTTATATTCAAATAAATAATAAACAAGATCTAAATTTAGATTATAATATAGATTATTTTATTATAGATACTAATAATTATTTTTTTGTAAAAGATAGTAATATAGATATTTATGAATATACAGATGATACTAAAGAATATAATTATCTAAGTACTTTAGATTCTAATAATATAATCTATAATTTAGAGATTATAGATTATAATAATACTAAATATTTATTTTTAGCAAATAAACAAAATGGTATTTCTATATATAATATAAATGATAATAATATTTTAGATGTAAATAATCATTATCTTGGTTCTGTTGTATTTAACTGGGGTCCTGGTGATTATAATACAACATATATTACTAGTTTCTCTGCAGAGAATGATGTTAATTATGTGTTGGCTGTTGTTAATCATACACTCTTTAATCAATCAAGAGCTGTTTTTTATAAAATAGAAGATATTTTAGATCTAAATAGTACTGTTCCTTCTTCTAGACATGATGCTTTAAGTGATAATTATCTTCCTCAAAAGATTTGGTTAGATGAAGATCAAAATAAGTTTAGTATTCCTTTTGGAAATCAAGAAAAAACTGCTTATGTAAAATATAGAATTGTTAGTGATAATCTTGAAATAGATGTTACTGGTTCTACAAATGATTGTTCTTATGAATTGGAACATATACATAACCGTATGTTTGCTATTAGTTATAATCAAAATAAAATTTGTTCTTATGATTTACAAGATTTTCCAAATATCTTTACTTTGGAAACTGAAATTGATCTAAATAATATGATTTATTCTCTAGAATCTAATAGTGATCTAAATAAATTGTATGCTTTGCAAGAAGATCAATTAATTATATTAGATTATAATTTTGAAATAGATGAATTTGTTGTTGATCAAAATATATCTTTTAATAATATGCTAAATCTAAACTTAAATTTAGATTTACATGAAATGATTCTACAAGATGATATTGTGCTTAATATTGGATGTATTAATGGGTTTTCAAAAGTTTTACTATTTAATGATTATAATATTACTTATTTTACTGCTTATCCTGATTTTTCTGATTTTAGTTTAAGTGAAAGTAATATTGATTATGATTTGTATAATTCTGATTTTAATGGTGATGTTACTTTTTCTTTTAATCTTTATGATTATAATATTAATAAAAATAATCTTGATTATAATATATTTAATTATAATCTTAATTTAACTGATAATTCTACTTTTAATTATAATATTATTAATAATCAAAATGTTGATTTAAATACTTGTACTAAATCAAATAATAGAATTTATAATTGTGAATATATTTTTAATATAAAAGATATGCATACTACTGAAAACCTTTCTTATAATACTTATTTTTTAAATCTAAATATAGGTGATTTAAATAAAGCTGTTTCTAAAAGTTTTGTTTTTGATTTAACTAACGATACTGGTGGTGGAGGAGGTAATAATAATAATCCTTCTGGTGGCTCTCCTTTTTCATCACTACCAATTATTATTGTTGATTGTAATAAAGAAAAAGATGCTTTGCAAAATAATCTTTTTCTCTTAAAAAAAGATTACTTTGATAGAAAATTGCTTTTTAATAGTTTTTTACTGTCTATTGAAGATATTAATTTTAATTTGGATTTAAATAAACCTTTTATAGATGTTTATAGTGATTATAATACTATTTTGGAAAAATATAATAGTTTAGAAGATCTTAAAATATTAAGTTCTTTTTTTGCATCTAGAAAAATTGAGAGTTTTAATAATAATAATAATTGTGACAATTATAATAAGTATATAATTGAGAATTATTTATCTAAAAAAGTTTCTATTATAGATATTATTGATTCTAATAGTAATATACTTAGTAAATATTATTTTGTAGAAATAGATACAAATAATATTAAATTAGATGAAAATATGTTTTTTATAGATTATGTTCCTTCTATAGATTTAATTGTTGATATTACTTATTCTAACGTTAACCTTTTTGATGTTAATATGGATTCTAATAATTGTATATTTTTTAATAAAGATGTAAATTATTTACTAGATTTTTATGCTGTTAATAATATAAAATTAATAAACACTATGCCTTTGTTATTGAAAGTAAAAACTTCTGATGATCTTTTTAGTAAATTAAATATTTTTGATAATCTTTCTATAAATAATAATGATAATAATAGTACTAATACTGATTTTAAAATAAATTCTTCTTTTTTTATTTTAATATTGTTTCTTGTAATTGTCTTTTTGTTGTTTATTTATTTTATATTTAAAATAAAAAAGAAATAGTTTTTTAAATTGTTTATATTTCCATATAATTAAGTTATATTAAAATATATTTTTGATTTTTAAGTTTTAAATTTTAATTATAAATAATTGGAGATGTTGATTTTGAATAAAAGATTTTTTTTAGTGTTTATTATAATAATTATTGCTGTTGTTGTTGGAATTTTATTTTTGTTTAAAGGTTCTAGTAATGCTTTATCTATTGGACAATATGAGTTTACAAATAGAAGTTTTGAAGAAGTAAAACTTATAGATGTAGATCAAGAAGTTGTTTATAATGAAGAAATTTATAATAATCCTGAATATAATCTTCCTTTACAAGAAATACCTATAAATTATGATAGAGATATTAAAGGTAAATTTGAATTAGATTTAAGTGAAGAACAACAACAAGATCTTTTTAATAATGGTGTTATAATTGTAGAAGGAACAAATGATACTACTAAATTTGAAAAGGCATATAAGTTTTTAAATTCAAAAATTACATATAAAGGAGAATCTGGAAATACTGAATTTGATGAAACATATAGTGGTATTCCTATTATTGTTACTACTGATTCTGTTTTACATTTGTTTCATATAGAATTTAATGAAATTCTTAAAAATCTAGAAATAACTAAATTATATGATTTATTAGATGTATTTCTTTCTAAAAGTATAGATGAAAGTTATGTGCAATATAATAGTTTAGAAGACACTCAACTTAAAGAACTTTCTAAAAGAAATGTTGCTTATTTAAGTGTTGCAATGAAATTATTAGATCCATCTTATAATGTGAAAAGTATAGTTAAAGAGGATGTAAAACAAGAAGTTAGTAGAATAGAAGAACATAAAGGTTTCTTTAAAAATGAACTATTAAGTAAAGATTGTCCTAGTGTTTGTAGTGATAGGTTATATCCAGAAGATATGGATTATGCTTGTAATCAACAAGTAAAAGGAGAAATAATATATGAAGATGTAAAATGGGAATTTGTAGATCTTTATAATCAAGTTTGTTCTAAAAAATGTTATTGTGAAGATTATTCACAATATGTTCCAAGAGGACATTATACTAGTTCTGAACTTTTAAAAAATTATTTTAAAAGTATGATGTGGCTTGGAAGAATAACTTTTAAAACAAATGGTGAAAACTGGACTAAACAAGCATTATTACTTTCTGAAGCAGTAAAATCAGCTAATGTTGATGATGAATGGAATAAAATATATAGTACAACTTCTTTTTTTGCAGGTGTTAGTGAAGATTTAAGTTTTTATGATTATGATATGGCACTAAATAATATTATAGTAGATTCTAATGTAAGTAAAGAGATTATAATAGCTGATGAAGAATTGTTTAGTAATATACAAACCCAATTAAAAGAAATGAAAGGTCCTAAAATACTTAATAATTTTGAGTTTGATCTAAGTGGTTCTTTAAAAGAAACAACTCAAGGTATGAGATTAATAGGTCAAAGATATGCAATAGATTCACAAATATTAGGTGATATGGTTTATAGAAATGTAGGTCCTAATCCTAGTTCTGAAGATTATGAGGCTATATTAGATTTTGGTAAAAATTCAAGAATTTTAACTAAAGATGTTGATTTTTATAAATCTTGTGAAAATATGGATGAAAATAAACAAAAATATTGGAATGAAGTTTGTGATTCTACTATCTGGTATTATTGTGATGGTGATTGTAGTGGTTTAGAATATAATGATCCTATTCTAAAAAAAGTATATAATACTTGTAGATTTATGCCTAGTGGTGTTGATGTTATGTCTGCTTTAGGTTCTAATAAAGCAGATGAAATTATAGATGATACAAATTTATCTAGTTTTTGTAATTATTCTTCAAAATTACAAGATTCTAAAGATCTTGTAAATTCTTTTACTACTGAAAATTGGACTAAAAATTTATATAATTCTTGGTTATGGTTGTTAGAACCAGTAATAGAAGATAAACCTGAAGGTTATCCTAACTGGATGAGATCTGAAGTTTGGAAAACAAAAGATTTGATTACTGCTTTAGGCTCTTGGGCACAATTAAGACATGACACTATTCTTTATGTGAAACAAAGTTATACTTCTGCAGTAATGGATACGAAAAGTGCGGGACCTATGTCTTCGAAGTATTATGGATATGTTGAACCAAATCCTGAACTTTATTTTAGAGCTTCTAAAACTATGCAATTACTTAGAGATGGTTTAGATGAAAAAGAACTATTAAATTCTGATCTTAATGAATCTATTAATGATAGTATAATAATGATGAATAGATTTGAAGAAATATCTAAAAAAGAATTAAAAAATCAAGATTTAAGTGAAGAGGATTATGATTATATAGAAAATATTTCTGATAAATTTAATTCTATTTTAAAAAAATTAGCATCGGCTTTAACTATAACTGAAGGTAAAGCTGGTTTTAATAAACAATCTAAAAATAAAATGGAGTCTGAAGATGATCCGTTTAATACTCAAATAATAGCTGATGTACATACTGAAGCTAATTCTCAAAAAGTATTAGAGGTAGGAACAGGTGAGATAGATTGGATAATTGTTGCTCATAAATCTAAAGATGGTTCAATTGGTTTAGCTGTTGGTCCAATATTTAGTTATTATGAGTTTCCTTGGGATATGGATGATAGATTAACTGATGAAAA
>CAYXWT010000049.1:0-5055 GCA_964468895.1 uncultured archaeon
CTAGATTTTAGTAAAATTGCTAAAAAATTTAAAGTAGCTCAAAAAGATATTAAAATTCCTTCGGAGAAAATATTAATTAATAAATTTAAAATTAAACCTGGTTCAGCCCATGTTTTTGCTTCTTTATATAAAATACCAGTTCTAATAGATAAATCATTTACTACTTTAAAAACTGGAATCTTTTCTTCTGGGAGCTTCAGAGAAAGTTTTAAAATAAAATTAAAAGATTATTTGAAAATAGAGAAGTGTGAAATATTTTCTTTTGGAAAAACTAAGAAATTAAAAATCCAGAAACCCAAACCAAAGAAAAAACAAAAAAAAAGCAAAGGTAAAAAATTTGCTCCTAAGAAAAAAGTAATAAAGAAAAAGAAAACTAAAAAATAAAATCATCCATGTCCGATTACCAATTTAAATTAAATGATTTTGAGGGCCCTCTGGAATTACTCTTAACCCTCATTACTAATAGTAAATTAAACATAGATGAAATATCATTAGCTGAAATAACTGATGAATATTTAGAATACATTGATAATAACGAAAACCTTAGTATAGATGAAATAGCTGATTTTCTAGTAATTGCTGCCAAATTGCTATACATAAAATCAAAACTAATCCTTCCGGAAGCTATGAGCTTTATTGAAAACGAAGATAGTGCAGATTTAGAAAAACAACTGAAGATATATAAAGAATATTATGAGGCTCGTAAAATTATAAAAAAAATTGTTAACCAAGAAAATTTTACTTACTCCCGAACAAACCCCTTAATAAAAATAAAAGCCAGATTTCGTCCTCCCAAAAAAATAAAAGCTAGTGATTTAAAAGTAAATTTTGAAAAGGTATTAAACTTTGTCAAACCCATTAATGAGGCACCAGACAAAAGAACTATTGATAAAACCATAAATATTAGAGAAAAAATAAATTATATTAAATCTATAATTAATAAAAGCGGTAATATTAATTTTTCTAGTTTAATAAAAAACAGAGAAAATAAAACAGAAATAATTGTCGTCTTTCTAGCTATGTTAGAATTGATAAAACAAAAAGACATTAAAGTAAATCAAGACTATATGTTTGAAAAAATAACTATTAATACAAATAATACTTAAATTCACCCTGTTAAATAATTTTAAATCTAATTTATATGTATTATAATTACATTTTGTATATAAATAAGAAAAAAGATTTTATAGGGCATCTAATAAATTTAAAATTAAGATTTAACTTGTTGGTTTTTTAAATGAATAATAAGATAAATCTTATTTAACAGGGTAAAAAATATGGATATAAAAAATAACAGCTTGAATAAAAAATTAGTTCATTTGGAAAGCGTTCTATTAATCTCTGATAAAGCTCTTAAAATTAAAGAATTAAGTAAAAAACTAGAAATTAATAAAAAAGAAATTAAAGAACTAATCACTTCATTAGAAGAAAAATTCAATCAAGATGATAGTGGTATTCATATACTTATTAACAATGATAAAATTCAATTTACTACTAACCCAATTTCTGAAGAAATAGTTAAAGAATTTGTAAAAGAGGAATTAAATAGTAATTTAAGTGATGCTTCTATGGAAACTCTAACTATAATTGCTTATAGAGGACCAATTACTAAATCTGAGCTAGAACAGATCAGGGGTGTTAATTGTTCTATTATTTTAAAAAATCTTTTAATTAGAAATCTAATAGAAAAATCTTTAGATAAAGAAAGAATGACTGAAACATACACTACTAGTCTAGAATTTCTAAAATATCTCGGCCTAAATAAAACGAACGAATTACCAGATTATGAAAAACTACACAGCAATGAAATTATAGATAAAATATTAAACGAAAACCAATCTGACCTTGATAAAAGTCAGGCCGAGATTGATGAACCTATTGAAAATCAAAAAGAGGAAACTATTTAAACAACAAGATTTTAAACTAATTCCATGTCCTTACTCTCCATAATATCGAATTTATTCTTAATAATTAATATCATAGCAATACCTATTAGTGATAATTTTTATGTCCAAGAAAATATAACAGAGGAAGGGATTACTTTTTTTAATGTTCAATCTGAAGATATTAATAAAGAAAATACATACCCTATTAAAAATGCCAATGATTCTATTGGTGTTAAAGTATCAGCTAAATCGGTCTTAGTTAAAGACATTAATAGTAACAAAACATTATGGTCTAAAAATAGTGATGAAGTTAGACCAATCGCTAGCATTACAAAATTAATGACTGCTTTAGTATTATTAGAATCTGAAGATACAGACTGGGAAAAAGAAATAATTATAGATAAAACAGATTTAAATGGTGACTTTAATAAATTAAATATATATAATTGGGAAAAAATTAAATTTAAAGATTTGTTTATCTCTTCTTTAATTGTTTCTTCCAACACTGGGATAAATATATTAATAAAAAATACTGGAGTATCAAAAGAAGATTTTGTCCAAAAGATGAACGATAAGGCTGTTGAAATTGGTCTAAATAAGACTAAATTTGAAGATCCAACGGGTCTAGGTGCTAATAATGTTTCTACAGCCAAAGAAGTATTAAAGTTAGCTAAAAAGGCATTTTCTTATCCTAATATTAAAGAAACAACTTCTAACAAGAACTATTCTTTCCGTACCATAGATACTAATAGATTAGTCTATATAAAAAATACTAATGAACTAATAGGTGGATATTTAAAAATTGAAGCCGGTAAAACTGGATATACCGAATCTGCTGGATTTTGTTTAGTTTCAGAAGTATCTTATCAAGACAAAGAACCAATTCTAGTTGTGGTACTGGGAAGTGACTCTCATTACGAAAGATTTTCAGACTTAAAAACTATAGCTACCTGGACTTTTAATAATTATTCTTGGAAATAATATGCTCGAATTACTAACAATTTTATATTCTGCCTTGCCAGTTACTGAACTAAGAGCATCAATACCTCTGGCAATCTCCTGGGGCTTAGATCCAATATATGTTTTATTTTTAGCTATAATTGGTAATATAATACCAGTATTTATTATAATTTTTGGACTAGATAAAATAACTAGTCTAGCAGAAAAATACTCTCCACCATTGGATAAATTTTTAAATTGGATTTTCAAAAGAACTAGACGTAAAACATCAAAACAAATTAAAAAATACGGAAACCTTGCTCTATTTCTCTTTGTTGCTATACCTTTACCAATGACTGGAGCCTGGACTGGATCCATTGCTGCTTGGTTATTTGGAATTCCTCCTAAAAAAGCAATATTGCCCATAATAATAGGGGTAATAACAGCTGGAATAATAGTTACCCTAATATCTATTGGTTTATTTTCATATACTGCTATATAATACTAATAATGTAAAAAATAATCTTAATTTAATAATATATGCTATCTAAAAAAATAATCTTAGCTAATTGGAAAATGCAATTGTCCTACGATGAAACTATCAATTTAGCTAATGAAATAAAGACTAAATTAAAAAATCATAAATTAAAAAATGCAGATATTGCTTTATGCGCTGACTTTTTAACAATTCCTGAATTATCTAAAATATTAAAAGATACTAATATTGATCTAGGTAGCCAAAATGTATTTTGGAAAGAAAAAGGAGCCTATACCGGAGAAATATCAATAGATAATTTAAAACATTTTAATGTTAAATTTGTAATGATAGGGCATAGTGAAAGAAGACAAAATCTTTCAGAATCTAATGAAATGGTTAATAAAAAACTCAAATTAGTTTTAGAAAACGGATTAATTCCTGTTTTATGTGTAGGAGAAAATCTTGAAGAGAGAAGAAAAAACCAGAAAGATATGGTTTTAATGAAGCAACTTAAATCAGCACTAGCAGGAATTAAAATAAAGGATATTTCAGAGCTAGTAGTTGCTTATGAGCCAATTTGGTCTATTTCTACTACAAAAGTTAAAGAAAAAATTGATATAACAGAAGTTGAATACACCAATAAATTAATAAAACAAATACTCCTTGATAATTTATTTTTTGAAAATGACAGTATTCAAATGAAAAAATTTGAGGAGAAAATAAGAATACTTTTTGGTGGTAGTGTAGACGCCTCAAATGTTGCTGATTTTATCAAGCAACCACATGTTCATGGAGTATTAGTAGGTGGTGCTAGTTTAAACACTAAAAACTTCATAAATCTAATAAATAATGTAATATAATATGTTATTAAATATAATTTTAACTCTAATAATAATAGTCAGTCTTAGTATCATCCTGTCTATTATCTTTAGAAAATTACCTCAATTAAACAGAGTAGATCCTGAAAAAGCTTCTGAATATAAGGAAGAAATAATCAAAAAAGAAATAATAGAAAAAAAATTAAAAAAAGATTTAGACTCATCTAAACGTAAAATACTACATATAATAAAACCGATTATCTCGACTACTTATACTTATTTTAAAAAATTCTATGCCTACATTTATAGTTTAGAAAAAAAATATAGAAAAAAATTAATCAAAACTCATTTTGAAGACAAAATCTCATCAGAAACTCAAGTTGTAAAACATTTAAAAATGGCAAGAAAATTTATTGAAACAAAAGAATTTATTAAAGCAGAAAATGAATATATAGATGCTCTGAAATTAGATATGCATAATTTAGATATATATAAAAAACTAGCAGACTTATATTTTGATAATAAAGATTATGATAAAGCTAAAGAAACTTATGAATATATTATTAAATTAGAGGATGACGATTATATCTATAATAGACTTGGGGATATTTTTACCAACAAAGGAGACTTGAATCAAGCTACAACAAACTATAAAAAATCAATTGAATTAAAGGACAATAACCCAGTTTATTACTATAATCTAGCTAAAATAAACTTAAAATTGAATCAATTAGAACGAGGGCTTGAAAATGCCAAAAAAGCTTTAAACATAGAACCAGACAATCCACGACTACTTGACTTTCTATTAGATTTAAGTATAATTATGGGAGATAAAGAGTTAGCAAACAAGACATTAAATAAACTTATAGAAGTTAATCCTGATAATAAGAAAATAACTGTGGCACGAGAAAAAATAAATCAAATATAAGTTTTT
>CAYXWT010000050.1:0-2270 GCA_964468895.1 uncultured archaeon
CCTTCTAAAAACAATTTTTGAGTTGGAAATAAACATAAGATGTTTTCAGAATTAGGTATACCAAATAATGATAAAGGAACAAAACTAGTTATGGTTTGTGAAATTGCAATACTTAAAAAGAAATAAAAATTGGTTTGAAATTTAGAAAATAAACTGAAATATAAACAAATATAAGAGATAGTATTGATATGAATATTTGGTATTAATCCAATTATAAAACCAATAAGTACTCCTAAAATAACTTCAAGAACAATCATCATAATCTTTAAATTTATATATTATAAGTTCGTAAGAATTATTATAAGATTTTATTTTACCTGTAAAATTATACAAATTATTTTTTTCAAGTAAATCTTTTTGTATAGAATTATAATTAAATAAAACTGCTGGAAAACAAGAAGATCCTTCACAAATATTTACAAATAAATAATCTGAACTAACTTTCTGAATTCTTGGTTTCCCACTAATACAAATTGTTGAATTTTCTAAATTAGTTAATTCTTTAGAATTAGGATTTCTTAATAAATCAGATACTGATACACAATTAATATTAAAGAAGAATATATAAATTGTTAGAAAAAATAAAGAAATTATACAACCTATAATTATTATGATTCTAAATTTATTTAAGTTCACTTTTAATAATCTTTTTTATAGATAAAGGCTTTTTAGATAAAAAAAACCCATTTAAATTTAATATTACTATATCATCTTTATTGACATGCTTTTTAGATTTAATACTTATCTGCTTATTAATAGTATAAAATATATCTAAAATTTTTATAGTTAAAATACCACTTTTAGAAGAAATAACAACTCCATAAGTGGTTCTAAAAATTATTTTAGATAAATACCACAATAACACTAAATAACAAACTAAAACAACCACATAAGTAAGTGAAGTTACATATTTTAATATTAAAAATAAAATTGAAGTTATAATTAAAAATATATTTACAAAATAAAACTTAAATTTATTATAAACATAATTAGGTAAATATAATATGAAAAATAAAATATATAATACAATTAATAAAATCTTTAAATAGATATTTTTGTCCAAAAGTAAGTTAGCTAGTATTGATGCTAAGAATATAAATTCTAACATTAAAAACTTTTTATCTTTAAATTTAAAATTCATAATTTATCACAATTAAACATATTCAAAAAACACATTAACACTATCAAATTTAGATGTATTTCTAAAATTGATCTTAAATATGTTAAAATCACTTTCATTAAAAACATAATCATTATTATCTTTTATACTTACTGTGAAATTAATATCTGTTAAATTACCATCATAAGAAATATGATTAACATAAGATGTGGAACTATTTAATGTCAAAACATCTAAAACATTTTGTTTTAAAGAATAAATACCTTTATTAATCTCTGAACTGCTATAAACAGAAGAAGAAATAAAAAAAGACAAGATTAAAATTACTGCAAAAATAACTATAAATTCTAAAGATGTTTGAGCATTTTTGTGATTTAAAAATTTATTTCTCAAATTTTATCTGTCCAGCAGCTGTTTTTTCAATATTTAAATTACCCTTATACCCGATACTTAAAGTTGCACAATCTAAATCAAAATTAGTGTAAATTGGCACATTAATATCACAAATACCTTCATTATTACAAAATGAATTTACTGCATTTTGAGAACTTATGTTTACTTTGGCAAGTATTTTATTAGGAGAAGTAGTTTCATCACATCCTAAAATATAGGCATTATCTGGAAGATAAAAAAATATTTGACGCTTACCATAACCAGCACTATTAGATAAGTTTTCTAAATTTTCTGCCAACTCACTAACATTATTTTTGGTTTGAACAAGACTATAAACATCTGTTACAACACTTTCTGCAAAATTAATAGAAGGTAATATCATTGAATAAAATACAAGTAAGAAAATTGCAATTATAATTATAAATTCTACAGATACTTGAGCTTTCTTTAAATTAAAATCAACCAAATAAAATCACCAAAAATATTTAATAAAATATAAGATACTAATAATACAGGTGTAAAAGCAATTGTTTTTTTAATATAAATGCTAGCACCTATTATATTATCTTCATACATTGTTTTTAAAAACTTAATGTCTGAAGAACTTAAGCCACCAGCTTTATTAGAATCGATTTTTAAATTATCATAATAGTTATTTTTCAGCAATAATTTAATTTGCTTAAAAAAACCAATTTTTCTTATAATCAATTTATTTCCAATTAAATAATAATTTTTAGAAATAACATCTCCTTCTTTT
>CAYXWT010000050.1:2370-4805 GCA_964468895.1 uncultured archaeon
AATCAATTTATTTCCAATTAAATAATAATTTTTAGAAATAACATCTCCTTCTTTTAAATTAGAAATCTTTTTTGCACTTAATAAGACATGATTTTTTATTAAAAAATAAAGCTTAATTATAAAAGAAATTAACAATAAAAATAAAAACGTTTCTAAGACATCCTTAAAAATAAAAATCTTTACTTTACTTATAAAAAAATTAAAAATAAACACAATCAAATATATTGTAAAAACCAAATAATAAAACTTATTTTTAATAATAAACTTAATTTTATTTAAAAGCAAAATAAAAAGAAATCCTAGAATAAACATATATAAAGAACTTAAAGATATCAAAAAAGTTTTTAAAATAAGATTTACTAAATATAAGACTATTAAAGAATTAAAAATATCTTTCCAAAAGGAATTACAAAATATCTTTTTTATTAAATAAAACTTTTTAGAAAGTAAATAAAAAAAGGAGTAAATTAAAATATAAGGTAATAAAATAAGAAAACTTAAAAGTAACAAAGTTAAAGGAAAAATTGCTTTAGAGATTATAAATAAATCTTTAGAAAAAAACACTAAATTAAAAGGATTAAGAATACTTATTACAAGCAATATTTTTAAATCTGCACCTGCTATAACTCCAAACTCCCATAATAAAAATAAAACCACTAACGTAATTATAAAACAAATTAAAGAATTTAAAATAAGATTAAAATTTAATAATACTAAAGATTGTGTGACTTTAGAAATTACAGATATTATTAAAAAAAATAAAATGATTTTATTTGATACTTCTCTATATTTTAAATCTGAAAATGAAGAAATCAATAAAAATAAAATTGTAATTAAAAAAAAATACAAATTAAAATTAAACATATATATTCTTAATTACTAAGTTTTTTTAAGAATATCTTATCTTTAAACAAATTTTATTTAAAAATAAGATTTATAATAAATAATCATTTTTATAAATTAGATAAAATATTATCTCTATAAGTTAAAATTTTTGATCTAGCAATAGATAACAATGTATTTAAATTAAGAACTACAATTCCTGCTATAATTACAAGCATCATTCCAAAAACAATCATTAATAAATATTCTACAGATAATTGTGCTTTTTTATCATTTATTATCTTTTTTAATTCTTCTTTTAAAAACATAATTAATCTATATAGAACTTATTTAAAAAAACCAAATATTTATTCAACTCTACAGTTAAAAGATGGTGCAGTAGGTCTTGAATAAGCATCGTTCTTAATAGCAACTAAACTAAAATCATGATTCCCTGAACTTATAGCAGCAGGTGTAAAATCAAATATTAACATGCCATTAACAATAGAATCATTACATTTAGTCTGATTAATATCACCATCAACAACTATACAATAATCAACAACACCTGTTGTTGGGGACTCAGAAACAACATAACTTATGTAAGTACCATCACCACAACTAACATTAGAAATAATAGGTGGAATAATTGTTTGATCAATCATTCTTTGAAATCCTTCATTACTTTCTTCTGCATTTTGTCTATTTGAACTACTTACATTTGTTATTAGAGACATAACTATTACTGCAATTAAAAGAGCAGCACCAACAATTAGTAAATATTCTAATGCACCTTGTGCTTTTTTAAAATTAACATTCATAATTTATTCACATACAATAAAATAAATAAAAAAGTAAATTATTTTTAATTAAAAAATAACTTAACTTGTATTCCAATAAAACTTTCTTCTAGTTGATTTTACAACTTGACCATTTTTTCTAGTCTCAACCTCTACCCAATGGGTATCAAAACAACCTGCTCCTAATGCATCAACATAAACATAAGCTGGAGTATTAGTTAATTGTGGTGAAGAAAGATTTCTATAATCGTCAGCAGCATCTGTACCTCTAACATTAAACACATTAATATCACTACTAGATATTTCTTGATTTTGATTTGTGTAAAGTTTAAGTGTATGAACACCACCAGTACCTAATTCTTGCCAATCTATTTTAAACCAACCGTTAGCATCTGAATTACAATCATTAATAACAGAAGTTGCTGTATCTAAACCATCATTGTGAGCAGCAGTATCATCATCGTGCCACAAACCTGTAAGACTTACTATAGAACAAGGTTGAGGTTGTTCTAAACTTTGCTGAGCTTGAGTGGATTGATTTTGAGCAGTATCTCTACTTTGACCACCCATTCCAACAAGTAAAGCTATTACAATAACTGCAATTAATACAGCACCGCCTATTAACAAAAGGTATTCAAGTGCACCTTGTGCTTTTCTTAAACATTTAAATTTCATAATAATATTCTCCTTTTAATAAAAACTATAATTATTAAAAATTAAATATAAAAAGAAAAAAATTTAAAAAATATATTAAATTTTTTTCTAAATTATTTAATAAACCTACTCTACAAAGTTTATACTCATTCTTGTAGA
>CAYXWT010000051.1:0-3376 GCA_964468895.1 uncultured archaeon
TTATACTTTCTGTTGTAGGATTAGATGGCTTATTTAAATTTACTAAATGTGTTTTATAATTAAATGCTGCTTTTCTACTTTCTGCTTTTATACTTGTTTGCTTAGAGTTAGCACTTTCTAATTTATATTTTTGATAAGATAAATACCATAACAATTCTTTTTTAACAAATTCTGCTGTTTCAGACTCTAATTCAGTATCATCATAAATTTTAATACCATCTGAAAATTTTTCAGAACCATTTGTTTTAAATTTATATCCTAAAACAAACATAATATTTAAAAGATTAGGATTAATTTCATCATCATTATTTACAAATAAAGAATCAGATAACTTCTTACTACCACTGTCTTTAGAATCTATTATCACATTACTTTTATTTGCTAAAAACATAGCTCCAGCAAGTATTATAGAAGCATACTTTTGTTGTAAAGTATTAGATGTTGTATCTATATCTTTAATTAATTTAATTAATTGTAAATACTTCCCTTTTGTATCAATTGTAAAATTATTTGATCCAAAACCATTTCCAATATTATTTAAATTATTAATAGTAGTAAAATCACCTTTAGCTAAATTTTCTTTAAAATTTCTAAAAGCAATACTTTGATCCCCACGCACAGGATCAATATATAAACCATCATATAAATCCTCAGAAAAATTTACCCACAGTTCACTATCTATTGCTGCTAAACCTTTATATCTACAATTATCACTCTCATCAGGCAAACATGCTTGTTCAAGATTATTAGTTGATGTAGTTAATATTATTGATTTAAACATTGCTTTTTCATTTTCATTCATAGAGTAGGCATCACCTACATCTTCTACAATCTTTAAAATCTCTTTATCAGCATAAGAATAAGTATCAATATCGTTAACTTTTATAGGAGAACTAGAATATTCATACACCTTAAAATTTTTTATTAATGTATTTAAATATACATCAACATCTACAACATTTTCAAGAACATTATAATCAACAGATTTAATACTCAAAGGTTTTATCTTTGGATATAAAACAACATAATCTGTTGCATAATTATTAAATTTAGATTTATCAAATGGATTTAAAGGTATATTTTCTTCTTCTATATCAACTCCATTTAGATTTTTAAAATCAATTAAAGGTTTATAATGTGCATCTTCATCTTTAATATTTTTAGAATATTTATAAACATAAATATGATTAGGATAATCACTAATTTCGAAATTAAAAGAATTTATTATTTCAGAATTGGGTTTATGAACCCTGGAGGACTTACAATCATTAGAAGTCCAAGATAAATCTTTAAAATTAGGTGTATTATTTGAAATTTCATCTATTGGCTTCTGACAAGATAACAAATTTATACCATCTGCTATATCATAACCACTAATATTAATAGTAATTTTTTTTGAAGGTACTAAAAATATTTTATTTAAAGATCTTATTTCTACAGCATTAGCAACTGAAAGAGATAAATTAGAAAAATCTAAATTTTGACTAGAAATTATTTCCTCAGCTTCAACTTTATCTGTTGCAAAATCTTTAATTTCTGCAATACTTCCATCTTTAATATTATATTTATATACTTTTAATTTACTATCTATAATATCTATATTATTAACACCATAATGATGTAGCAAAACATACAGATAAATATAGTTTGAACTTAATTCTTTATTTATATTATTACTTTGAACAACTATATTATTTTTAGAATTATTAAATATTTTATTATTAAAAATGTATTTTGCAACACCCTCTATAGTATCATAAATATTTAACAAATTACTTATTTTTAGACTAGTTAAAGAAGCAGTCTTAAAATAATTAAATCCTGAAAAATCATCATTATCTGATAGGTTATCAAACAAAATAGATCTATTAGAAATTAAAAATGTAGGATTTGCTAAAGAACCATCAGTATTTTTATAAAAAGGTTCCTTAGAATTAAAAATAAATAAGTTTCCATCTAAAATAGAATCTAAATTTAAGTTTATAAAACTTTTATATTTATTCTCAAAACCATTTAAACTATTTTCACTAATTAAAGGAAGTATATCATAATATTTATTATTAGATTCAATTGTAATACTATCTTCGTCAGAAAATTCAGAAAAAACAAATAAATCTGTATTTTTAGAATTTAAAAAATTAGATATATTTTCAAATGTATATTTAATATTAGGTGCAGTACCATCTAAACTAGTTTTAAATTCAGATAAGTTAATATTTTCTAAATTTAGAATTTCTGCTTTTTCAGTAACTATATCTAAATTATCACCAGTTCCAAAATTTATAGAATTATATCCTGCTTCAACATTTGGACCAAGAAAAGTATAGTCTGGATTTAACCTAAAAAAACCTTTTCCTGGACTTATAGAAAACATCTTCATAAAAATAGAATTATAAGCAGTATCCCAATCTTTCTTATCATTAACTTTTATACCAACATTTTTCAGAGTAAATTTTTGACCCTTAGAATCAAAATAAATTTCAGCCAACCCTTTTTTAGTTTGTGTAGGAACACTTGGGGTTGAGAAAAGACCAGGCCTCATACGAGTTTGTAAAGATTGAGAAAATCCTTTTTCATAACCTCTTCTAAAAATATTTGCAAAAAAGTAAATTCTATAATCTTTTAATTTATTTAATAAATCTTCTGAAACAAGTATATCAATTTTTTCATCACGCCTGTTTTTACTTTTAAAATCAGCTCCAGAAGCAGTTTTTTTATCGATTTTGATATTAACATAATTTATATCTTTAGCAACACTATTGTAAGTTACACTTTTTGAGGACAATTCATGAGCTACACCAATTTCAGACATAGGATAAATAACATCATAACTATCTTTTTTCAAATAACACTCCAAGCCCATCATTTTTAAAAACTCAACTTCCTTTGGCTCAGACTCCAAAGAACTAAGAGGTACTAAAACAGTAGTTATATAGATTGGTTCTTCTATATCATATAATTTATCTTCCAAAGTAATTAAAAATGACAAATCATATTTGCCAGAATTCTTCATTGGAGTTACATTTTCAAGTACTGCTGAGTTTATTTTTAAACCAATACTATTTGAACCCAAAATTATATCACTTGCATTACTTGCAAACACACTACTACTTAAGTTCAATAAAAACAATATACTAATAAAAACACTTATCAAAATAATTAGATTTCTTTTAAAATTCATTTAATTCACACCTTTCTTTTATATAAATTAATTCCTTTATTTTTTTATTTTTTTATAAACTTAACTTATTAACTATTTATAAGTTAAGTACAAAGCAAAATATTATAAATATATTTAGTACATAATATTTATATACTATTTGTTTTTAATGCTTTCTTTTGCTTTTTTAAAAAAATAAAGTATTTTTAAAAACAA
>CAYXWT010000051.1:3476-4576 GCA_964468895.1 uncultured archaeon
GTATATAAATATTCACAAAGAATGTGGAAATATTTTGATAAATTACTACTTACTAGACCTAATATTGAACCATATGCAAGTGCACACATTATTGAAATGCAAGATTGGATCAAAAAAATGATTACAAACGGATTTGCTTATGAAATAAATGGAAATGTTTACTATGATATAAAAAAATTTAAAGATTATTATAAATTTTCAAATAGAAAGCCAGAAGATCTTGAACAAAATACAAGATTTAAAAATGATACTAATAAAAGAAATCCACAAGATTTTGCTCTTTGGATTAAAGCAAGTCCTGAACATATTATGCAATGGACTTCACCTTGGGGAAAGGGCTATCCTGGTTGGCATTTAGAATGTTCAGTTATGAGTACTAAATATCTTGGAGAACATTTTGATATTCATGGTGGAGGAATAGAACATCTTTTTCCACATCATACTAATGAAATTGCTCAAAATTATGGTTATTATCAACATAAAGTAGTTAATTATTGGGTTCATACTTCTATGCTTAATATTAATGGTAAAAAAATGGGTAAATCTTTAGGTAATTTTATTACTGTTGAAGATTTTTTAAAAGAACATAGTGCTCAAGATTTTAGATTATTAATTAGTTTAGGACATTATAGAAAACCACAAAATTATACTACAACTTCTATTGATGATTCTAAAAAAACTGTGAAAAAATTAAATCAATTTATTTTAAGATTACAGCATATTCCTCATAATATTAAAAATAGTAAACTGGCTGATGAAATTATTGAAAACACTAAAGAAAATTTTAAAAAGGCTATGGATGATGATCTTAATACACCTCAAGCATGGAGTAGTATTTTCTTTTTAGTTAAAGAAATAAATAAACTTCTAGATAAAGACAAAATTTCTCAAAATGAAGGAGAAATTATTCTTTCTTTTTTAAGTAAAGTAAATAAAGTATTTAAAGTTTTTAATTTTAAAAATAATACTGAACACACAAAAAACACCAAAATTAAAAAAGAAGAAATAGAAAAATTAATTACTGAAAGAAATAAATATAGAGAAGAAAAAAACTATGAAAAATCAGATTTAATAAGATTAAATCTAAAAAACAAAGGTAT
>CAYXWT010000052.1:0-4553 GCA_964468895.1 uncultured archaeon
ACTCTTCTTTTTGATAAATCTTTTTTCCATCTAAAGGAAGCTTGAAATCAAAAAATCTTTGCTTATCAGATGATTTTTTAGTTTGGGTTTATAATTAGAAGTAGATTGGTTTTTATTTAGGAAGTATCTTAGTTTATTATTTATTTTTGATAACAGTTTTATTTAAAATAATAACTCTAAATATTTGGAAAGCTATTCAGAGATGCTATTATTCACAATATATTTATAAATTGTTTGAAATATAATTTTTTATATATATAATATTATATATAAAATATATTTTAGTATTATTTTAAATCTTATTTTTAATTAATAATTTACTTTTAAAAAATATTTGAATGTGATTATAATGGATAAAGAACAAGAAAAAAATGTTTCTAGTAATTCTAAAACTTCTAATAACAAAGAAGGTGTAGATGCAAGTGTTTTATTTACTGAATTTAGAGAAAGTTCAGTAGCTGATTTTTTTAAAAAAAATAGACAAATGTTAGGGTTATATGGAAAACAAAGAACTCTTACAACTATTATTCACGAAATGGTAACTAATTCTTTAGATGCTTGTGAAGAAGCTGGAATTTTACCAGATATAGAAGTTATGGTTAGTGAAATTGCAAAAGAGTATTATGAAATATCTGTTAAAGATAACGGACCAGGAATACCTGAAAATAAAATAGGTAGTGCACTTGGAAAATTATTAGCAGGTACTAAATTTCATAGATTAGTACAAACTAGAGGTCAGCAAGGTATTGGTGTATCTGGAATAATTTTATTTTCACAAATTACAACTGGTAAACCTAGTAAAGTAATTAGTGGTACTAATAATGGAAAAACACTTTCATTAGAAATAAGTATTGATTCTAAAACTAATTCTTCAAAAATTGCAAATAAACATTATCTTGATAAACATTATAGAGGTCTTGCAATTAAATCTAAATTTAAAGAAATTACTTATAAAAAAGGACAAAATTCTGTAGATGAATATTTAAGAAGAACTGCAATATCTAATCCTCATGCAAATATTAAATTTGAAGATCCTTTTGGAGAAGTTACTAAATATACTAGAACTGTAAAAAAACTTCCAAAAATACCTCAAAGTGTAAAACCTCATCCTAGAGGTGTTACTGTTGATGAAGTTCTTACTTTTGCAAGACATTCTAGTACTAGAAAAGTATCTTCATATTTAACAGGCACTTATGATAGATTTGGGCAAAGTGCAGTAAACAATGTTTCAAAATTAGTGCATTTTGATTTAAATAAAGATCCTAGAAAATTAACTTGGGATGAAGCTGAAGAAATTGTTGATGCTATTAAAAAAACTAAATTTATATCTCCTAATACAGATAATCTTGTACCTATTGGTGATTCTCAAATAGAGAGGTCATTAAAGAGTATAGTAGACCCAGAATTCTTAGCTGTTAACACAAGAAAACCATCTGTATATCATGGTGGTTATGCTTTCCAGGTAGAAGCAGGGATTGCTTATGGAGGACATGCTGGTAGATCTGTTGTAAGATCAAATAGTAAATCTGAAGATGGTGAACGAGAAACAAGAGTATCTGAAATTATTAGATTTGCAAATAAAGCACCATTATTATTTGATGCTGGTGGTTGTGTAATTACTAAAACTGCTCAATCTATAGATTGGAAAAGATATGGTGTTAGTAATTTTGATAATGCACCAATAACTGTATTTTTAAACTTAATTTCAGTTCATATTCCTTACACTTCAGCAGGAAAAAGTGCAATTGCTGATGAAGAAGAAATTGTTACTGAAATAAAATTAGCTTTAATGGAAGTTGCTAGAAGAGTTGGAGTTTATATTATACAAAAGAAAAAAGAAGCAGAAAGACAAGAGAAAAGAAAAGTATTTTCCAAGTATGTTCCTTATATTGCTGAAGCACTTAGTAGTGCTACAGGATGTTCTAAAGAAAACTTAGAAAATAATTTGCTAAAAATGGTTCTTGAAAGATTAAAATTAGATGATGAACAAAATGGTTTTAATGAAAATAATACTTTAAAATCTAAATTAAAAAAAGATTCTTCAAAAGCAATAGTTGAAGAAGCTGAAGAATTTAATAAAGAAAATATAGATGAAGAATAATTTTAATACTAATGTGATTTGTTATGAGTGAAAATAAAGATAATAATAAAGATGATAGTAGTAGTAAATCAGAAGAGAATTATGAATTTGAAACTAATGAAATGACTGCTAAAAAAATTCGTAATATTATGGATGGTATGATTCATCAAATTGAAAATATGCATCAACCAACTTTTACTACTAAAGTTAGAGGTCAAAGTAATGTTCATTTTAATGATAGAGATAGAATTTTAGAATTAGGTGATAAATGTACTAAAAGATCTTTTTTAAATCTTGGACATGCAAGAAAATTTATGCAAACTTCATTAATATTAGATAGATGTTATGAATATTTAAGAAATCAAAAAACAGCAAGTATCAGAGAAGTTTATTATGAATTAAAAAGAGATATTGCTAAAACTAAAGAATACACTTTTGCAAACCAAGGTGAATCTAATGATGTTATTGTAGATGTAGAACATGCAATTAATTCTATAAGAGAAAAATTAAATCTTCAAGCTGAACCTAAAGGTGCATTATATGGAGATGTTACTTTAAAAGATATGAAACATGATGGTGATGAATTTAATTGTGGTACTTTAGGACGTGGTGGTTGGTCTATTATGTCTAGAATTGAACCTGAAGAAATTAAAATTTTAAATGTAAGTGCAGATTATCTTTTAGTAGTAGAAACAAGTGCAATGTACAATAGACTTATTGAAGAGCGATTTCCTAAAAAACATAAATGTATTTTATTAAGTGTAGGTGGTCAAGCAGCTCGTGGTGCAAGAAGACTAATACATAGATTACATACAGAATGTAAATTGCCAGTAATTGTTTTTACTGATGGTGATCCTTATGGATGGTATATTTATTCAGTAATTAAACAAGGTTCAATGGCATTAGCTGCTCATTCTAAGTACCTTGCAGTTCCAGATGCAAAATATGTTGGTATGACTATAAGTGATGTTGAAACATATAGTTTACAAAATGTAACCGAAACTCTAAAAGAAGGTGGAATAAAAAGAGCTAAAGAAGTAATGGCTTATCCATGGTTTAGTTCTGAAGAATGGCAAACTGAGTTAAAAACTGCTATTAAAAAGAAAATCAGAATAGAACAACAGGCTTTAGCTAATAAATCATTAGAGTTTGTGGCAGAAAAATACCTTCCTGAAAAAATAGAAAATAAAATCTTTTTACCATAATTTTATTTTTATTTTTTTTATTCTAATTTTTTAAATATTTAATATAAATTAAAATACTTTTTTTTAAAATTTAAATTGGAGATGATTATATATGGATGTACTTGTGATTAATGCTGGTAGTAGTTCATTAAAATTTCAAATAATAAATCCAGAAACTGAAAAAATAATTATAAAAGGACACTATGATAGAATTGGTGGTAATTGTTTTAGAAAAATCACATTTAATAATAAAAAAATTAAAGAAGATGTTTTTTTAATTACAGATCATAATAAAGCTATTGAAGATATGTTAGATTATTTAGTTAATAATGATGTTGTTAATTCTTTAGAAGAAATTAAATTTGTAGGACATAGAGTTGTTCATGGTGGTGAAAAATATGCTCACACTTTAGAAATAAATGATGATGTTCTAAAAACTTTAGATGAAATGAGTTTTTTAGCACCTTTACATAATCCAATAAATTTAAAATGTATAAAAACAATTTTATATAAGTTACCTAATTCTAGAAACTTTGCAATATTTGATACTGCTTTTCATCAAACAATGCCAAAAGAAGTTTATTTATATGCACTTCCAAAAGAAATCTATGAAAAATATAAAATTAGAAAATATGGTTTTCATGGAACTAGTCATAAGTTTGTAGGAAATCAAGTTGCAAAAATATTAAACAAACCTTTAGATCAACTTAAAATAATAACTTGTCATTTAGGTAATGGCCAAAGTATTTGTGCTATTAAAAATGGAAAAAGTTTAGATACCTCAATGGGTTTTACACCACTTTCTGGTTTACCTATGGGTACTCGTAGTGGTGATTTTGATCCAGAAATAATTTTATTTTTATTAGAACATGGTTATAGTAAAGAAGATATTAAACAAATGATAAACAAAAAATCAGGTTTATTAGGTATTAGTAATATTAGTAATGATCATAGAGAAATAGAAGATCTTTCTAAAGATGGTAACCAAATTGCTTTACTTACTAATAATATTTTAGTAAATAGAATTGTAAAAACAATTGGTTCTTATATTTCAGAAATGAATGGTTGTGATGTAATTGTTTTTACTGGTGGTATTGGAGAAAATTCACCTTATCTTAGAAACTTAGTAATAAGTCATTTTTCATATGTAAATACATTTATTGATGCTAACAAAAATGATTCTAATAACACCATTATTAGTAAAGATGATAGTCAAATTAAAGTGATGGTAATTCCTACTAATGAAGAATTACAAATTGCTAGAGAAGTTAAAGAATTATTATAATCTT
>CAYXWT010000053.1:0-4382 GCA_964468895.1 uncultured archaeon
ATACCATCTTTATCTAATATAAGTTCATATTTATCTCTAAACTTTTCTTTTCTTATAAATTCTTTTTCTTCTTTATTCATTTATATCATCATAAATTATTTTCAAATAAATATAACTTATCACAAAAATACACTTATAAGTGTATTGATATAACTATTTATAAATAAAAAGACAATTCTTATTAAAAACTAATAATTAAGATACCTTTAAAAAAAGTATTGTACTAATTTTTATGGACAAATACAATTACAATCTAATTATGTATAAACTAAAAAGAAATAAGATTTGTTATGAAAAAAATACTACTTACTAATACATACTCATTTACTCCTATGGTTGGAGCTATTACTAAAGTTAATCCTGATGTTATCTATTTAATAGTAGATAAAACTCCTGATGAACATCAACAAGAAACTATAAAAAAATTAAAAAACACATTTACTTATATTTCTTTTAAAGAAATTAAAACTCATGTTTATGAAATATATGAAATAAGTAAAGAAATTATTAAACATATTGATAAAATATATACAGAAAATACAGAAATATATGTAGATCTTACTAGTGGAAGAAAAACTAAATCTATTGCTATTATGATTGGTTGTTATGCTAGAAGTCAAAAAATTAAAGAAATATTGTATTTTACTCAAGAAATAAATAGAATGGTTTATTTACCTAAACTTAATTTTGAAATTAGTAAAAATACTTTTGAACTTTTAGATCTAATTTCAAAAAAAGAACTTAGTATGGCTGAACTTGCAAAATTAGCTGAAAATAGTAAACTTCATCTAAGGTAGAACTGCTGTTTATAATAATATTAGAGACTTTAAAGATAAAGACTATATTAACGAAGAAAATAATAAACTTATATTAACTGATTTTGGAAAAATCTTATTATTATAATTTAAAAAATAAAGGAATGGGACATTTTGTTTCCTACCTTTAAACAAGCTAATTATTTTATATATTCTAACTTAATTCTTTATTTATATTTTTAAATACAAATCTATATTTATAATAAAATAAAGCTAAATATAAAAAAATAAATCCAAAAATTACAAGTCTTACTTAAATATTATTAAAACTAAATATCTACTAATTTTAGGAATTCATTTGATTACAAAGATTTTAGATATTTAAAATTGTTTTAGTAAGCTTTAGCATTTTTATAATTTCTTTTTGAGCATTAATATTTGTGGCTAATACAACCTCTAATGGACTAATATTTATACTTTCTAGACTTAATTTATCTATAAAATCTAAAAATTCAATTTTAGTGATATTTTTAGATTCTCTAATCTTTTTTAAAATTAAATTTAAAAAAGAGTTATTTAATTCTATTTTTTTATTATTAATTATATAACCAATGTCATATATATCTCTTATGGCTATATTATGCCTAGTTACTAATGCTCTATATTTTTCAGCTAAATTTTCACAAATATCAATACATTCTATCTTTTTAGAATATTCCAATAATGGATTATTTAATTTATCATAAAATAAATGCTTAATAATTTTATATTTTGTTTTTAAATATAATTTATTTCTAAACGATACATCTATTTTTATATTTTCAAATTTATCTGATATTATAGATCTATATCTTGCAAATATAACTAAATTTATAATTCTATGATTTTGAGTTATCTTCTTCCAACCTTTACCTAAATCATTACTTATACTAAAACCCTTCTTCTCTAGAAGCAAATTTAGTTTTATCCTTATATCTTCAGTTTTTATTTTTAATTGTCTATTTGTTAAATCAGAAACAGATTCGTTAAATATAAAATCTAAATCTTCACTTAGTCTATAAAATCCTAAATAACATTTATTTAAACAAGTTCCACCTTTAAATACTAAATTAGTGATTTTATTATCTGATAGAGCTATTAAAAATTTAGTTAAATAAAAATCTTTTTCTATAATTAAAGTATTAAAATAATTATCATTTGATATTTCTAGAATTATTTTTTTTAAATTAATATTATTTTCCATTTTCTATACCACTTTTTAGATCCTGAATTTCTTATTTTGGTATAATATCTAAATTTATCTTTTTTATTTAAATAATTATAAAGTTCTTTATTATCTGTTATTATACCTATTAATTTTAATAGTTTAATGGATTTATATTTTTTAGCATAGCTTATTAGTTTCTTTTCATTAATTAAATCTTTATTTTTGATAATATTATTAATAATATTTTCTAATTTATCTATATATTTAAAATATTGTAAAACATCTATTATTGTTTTTTCTAAATCTGAATATAGATATTTACCTTTTACAATTCCAAAAAATACTTTTTTATTTATTTTTATATATTTTATTTTAAAATCAAATATCTTTTTTTCTATATTATATTTAGTATTAAATACAAATAGTTGATTAGATAATTGGGTTGTTAATTTATGATGATTATAAGCATTTAAAAGACCTATATAATAAGATTCACCATCTAAATAAGCTTCATTAACCTCAAATTCTGAAACTCCAACTTTATTATTTAAAGAAGATACAGAATTATATAAATAGATATTCCTTTTTATTGAAATTAATCTTTTTTGCTTTTTTAAGTATTTAATTAATTGCAAGGGATCTTTAGAATCAGTATATTTATTTATAAGATTAATTAAATCAAATGTTGTAATAAATTTTATTTTTTGATATTCTAATATGCCTATTATCTTTTTGGTCAAAATATTAGATAAGTTCCTTTTTTCACTCATATTGATATTTTTGACCAAACAAAATATAAACCCTTACTTATCATTAAAACTACAGATAAAACTATTTAACTGCAGATTTTTTAAAAAAATTAATTAAAATACTTTTGAACTTTTAGATCTAATTTCAAAAAAAGAACTTAGTATGGCTGAACTTGCAAAATTAGCTGAAAATAGTAAACTTCATCTAAGGTAGAACTGCTGTTTATAATAATATTAGAGACTTTAAAGATAAAGACTATATTAACGAAGAAAATAATAAACTTATATTAACTGATTTTGGAAAAATCTTATTATTATAATTTAAAGAATTTAATCTATCTTAAAAAAAATACTTTTAAAATAGAAATTCTTTCTTGTTTCTAAATATTAAAAAATATTTTATAGGCATTATTTCATCTGTATTAAAATCTAATTTAGATTCTTCTTTTGTAATTATTATCCTTTTATCTAAATTTAATTTTTTAACAAAAGAAGATCTAAAATTACTTACATCTTTATTTGTTATTGAATTTCTATATTTTACTTCTACACCTATCTTTTTAGAATTTGTATCATCTATAAGTAAAAAGTCAATTTCTTCTTTTCCTTTATTGTTTATAAAATATTTTGCATTTAATTGAAAAGCAACATCTGTTTCTATTATTTTACTAATATCTAAATCTTCACTTATTGCTTTTGTTAGTGTTGTACAATATGGATAAAACTTTTTTGATTTTATTTCTAATTTTCTAGCATTATTTGAAAAATTATATATTTTTCTAACAATTCCTGAATTTATTAAAAAATCTATATATTTTGAAACTATTGCTCTTTTTACACCTAGATTTCTAGATAAATCTGAATAGTTTATTATTTGACCTGGATCTCTAAAAATAATCATACATATTTTATATAAAATATCTTTGTCTACTTTTGGAAGATATTTTTCTGAATCTTCATAAATTATCTTTTGAATAATTAATAAAATATATTCTTTAGCATTTATATTTTTATTTAAAACAATATCTGGGTATTGCTTAAACAAATAATTATTATATTCTTTTTCAAAAACAAAATCCATTTCAGATTCTAATAATTCTTTTTTATTTGAAAAAAGTAAATATTCTTCAAATGATAATGGGTTTATAAAAAAATCAATAATTCGTCCTGCAAGACTTTCTTTTTTACTTGCTCTTAATGTTGAACCACTTACAATTATTTTTATATTTGGATAATTATCATAAATAATCTTAAGATCAGATTGCCAATCATTAATTTTTTGTATTTCATCAAAAAAGATATAAACTTTATCTTTTCTTAATGATAAATTAGATAATTTTTCATAATCTTTTAACACATCTAATATTTTTTTATCAAGTTTATCAAATGAAAAATAAAATATATTTTTTGGAGAAATGTTTTTTTCTAAAAGAAAATTAATTAATTGCTTCATTAAAACTGATTTTCCAACTCTTCTAGGTCCTTCAATAGAAAGAATTAATTTATGATTAATTAAGTCTTTTTTTAAAGTTTCTAAAATGGTTCTTTTTATTGGAAAATCATATGATTGGTTTTCCCAATGTTGATTTTGAATTTTATAAATTTCAAACATAATTATCAAATAATATAATAAACAAAGAATTTTTAAAACTATGCTTAAAAATAGACAAT
>CAYXWT010000054.1:0-4194 GCA_964468895.1 uncultured archaeon
CTGGTTGTGATATTAATGTTTCTGATTTAAATGTTGGTACTCATTTAATTACTTTAAGTGTAACTGATGATCTTGAAACAGTAAGCACAACTGAAACTATAACTATAAAAACTAATTTAGTTCCATCTATTGATTCTCCTGTTGATGATGTAACTGCTACAGAAGGAAATGCAATTAATTTTGTGGGTAGTGCTACCAATACAATTGGTAGTTACACATGTTCTTGGGACTCTAATATTGATGATTCTTTTGGTAGTAGTTGTGATTTTAATGTTTCTGATTTAAATGTTGGTACTCATTTAATCACTTAAGTGTAACTGATGATTTAGAAACTCAAACTACTACTGAAATTGTGAATGTAATTAATCCTCAACCAGTTAGTGATTTAATAAGTCTTGTATTTAGTGATACAGTATCTAGTTATTCTTTTGTTGGTAGTACTTATAGTTATAATAGTTTATTAGTTTTAAATGCATCAAATAGTGTTACTTTAACTCCTACTGGTTCTGATACAATTACTATTAATGATTCTGTAGTCACATCTGGATCTCCGTCTGGTGCAATTGATTTAACTGATGGAACTCAAAAAACAATTACTGTTTTAGTTTCAGGTGAGGGTAAAATATCTAAAACATATTATTTATATTTAACTAAAATTGTAACTACTGGTGGAACCATTACAAATGGTGCAGGATATCGTGTTCATAGGTTTACATCTGGAAGTGCATTTACTTCAAATATATCTTTGACTACTTTACTTTTAGTTGTAGGTGGTGGAGGTGCTGGTGGTGCTTATGATGGTGGTGGTGGAGATGGTGGTGATTTATATTATAATGCTTCTTATGCAGTATCATCAGGATCAACTTCTGTGACAATAGGTGCTGGTGGAAATGCTACAGGACAATATGCTGCGGGTCCACCCGGAGGAAGTTCATCTTTTGGAGTAATAACTGAATCTGGTGGTTCTGGTGGAGGAAAAACAACCCATACTGGTGGAGATGGTGCTGGTGGTTCTGGTGGTAGTTATGATGGTGATCTTGGTTATGGTCCTGCTAATACTGGTACTGGTGGTGGTGCTGGTAAAGATGCCACTTTTGCTTATTCTGGTGGTTCTGGTGTTGTAATTGTGAGGATTAATGCCTCTTAATTTTTTATTTTTTAACTAGTTTTTTTTAATTTTTTAATTTTTACTTAAGCTTTATATACTTTTCTAACTATATATTATATTTATATTATAGTGACTAATTATAAGTATTGTTACTAAAATTTAAATTTTTAAATAAAAATAAATTATAAAAATGATTTAATATGAAATTTTTTACTCAAAAAAACTATTCTAAACTATTAATTATCCCAATAATTCTTTTATTAATTTTTTTAGTACTTATATTTATTTATCCTTCAATTGAAAAAGGAATTGATCTTAAAGGTGGAAATCAAATAATTGTTCATTATCCTGATCAAAAGGATTTTTCAAATTTAGAATTTGCTTTAAAAAATAATTATGATTTAACTGAAGTTCAAATAAATGAAGTTAAAAGTTTAAGTGAATATGGGTTATTAATTGAATTTTCTTTACAAAATGATCTTGAAATTGCAAAAGCAGCTAGATCAAAACTTAATTTTGATTTAGATCTTGCAACTTTACAATTAGAAGTTTCTTCTATTTTAGCTCCTTTAGTTACAGCTGATTTATTAACAACAAATGAGGTTTCTTTTGTAAATTTAGTGAAAAATAAAGAGGATTTAAAATTAAGTTTAAATGAAGCTTTGATTTTGACAAATAATAATTTTTATGCAAAAATAACTACTCTTGTAACTACTGAACTTAATTTAGGTAGTGACGCTAAAATACAAACTAGAGAGATTGCACCTACTTTAGGTAAAGATTTTGTTAATGCATCCGTAAAGGTTGGTATTGTTGCTTTTGTATTATTAACTTTAGTAATTTTACTTTTCTTTAGAGAGCTTGTACCTTCAGGATTAATATTATTTGCGGTTATTTTTGATGTGTTTGCTGCTCTTGCTGGAATGGCAATATTTAATATTTCATTAAGTCTAACTACAATTCCTGCACTTTTAATGCTTATTGGTTACTCAGTAGATACTGATATTCTTTTATCTACTAGAGTTTTAAAAGACGTTTCAAAAAATCCAATAAATTCAGCTAATTCGTCTATTGCTACAGGACTTACAATGACAATAACTACAATGTCAACAATAATTGTTATGCTTGTAATTTCTTATCTTTCTCAAATGCTTGTAATATTTGAAATTTCAATTATATTATTATGTGGACTTGTTGGAGATGTTATGTCTACTTGGTTCTTTAATGCTCCTGCATTAATTAAATATGCAATTAAAAAAAACCATAAAAATTAAATTTATAAATGTGAATTACAAATGAGAACATTATTAAAAAAACCAATTATTATTTTTTGGATAATACTTGTATTATCTTCAATATTACTTTTATCAACTATAGGTCTTAAGTTTGGTGTTGATTTTAGTGGTGGTACTGCTTTTCAAGTTATTTTAGAAAAACCAGTTGCTACCGATGAGCTTTCTCAAGCAGCATCTATTTTAGGACGTAGACTTGATTGGTCAGGGTCTAAGGATGCTAGAGTTACTCCGTCTGGAAATCAATATATATCGATTCAAATTGCTGAATCTGATCCTGCAGAAATTGCATCATTAAAATCTGCATTATTACAACAAGGTAATTTTGAAGCTGTTTTAGATGGTAATATTTTATTTTCTGGAGATGATATTAGAACTATTTATAAAGATCCATCTAGAGGGTATGGTATTACAGAAATAACTAAGGGTGTAGATTATCAATGGGCACTTCCATTTTTGCTTTCTCCTGATGCTGCAAAAAGATTTGCAGAAATGACCTTTCATAAATGTACTCCAACAGGTTTTGCTGGAGATACATCTGACGATGCCTATGATTGTGAAAAAACATATTTTTTTATTGATAGACCAAAAGATGCAATAATATTAATCGATAAAATAACTTATTTAGATGAAAAAGAAGTTCCTCTAATTCCTGGGATTTATAGTTCTTCATTTCCTATTGAAGATCTTTTTGATCAATTAAATGTACCTTATTACATTGTTGATAATAATTTAACTGATAATGAACTTGCATCCTTAACAAGTGATTTTAATTCATACTCAAAAATAATTTTATCTCCAAATATATCTTCTGAAATTAAAAGTAAGTTAGATGAAATTGGTTTTAGACAAATAAATATTTTAAAGCAAGAAAATGTTCCGTGGATATGGGATGCTACAGGTTTAAAATCTGTTATTTCAATAACAAGTGGAATTGCAAATATGGATGTTTCTACAATGGAATCATCAAGGTTTAAAACTTTTTCAGAACTTCATGTTACTGGTCGTGCTGATTCCTATGAATCATCACAGGCAAGACTTGACGATCTATTATTAGTTTTAGAATCAGGCTCTCTTCCCATTGCAATTGAAAGTATTAGTACAGAATCAATTTCTCCATATTTAGGAAAAGATTTTTTAAAAACATCATTATTGATTGGAATATTTGCGCTTTTAACTGTTGCATTAGTATTATTTATAAGATATAGATATTTCTCATTAGCAGCTCCTATTCTTCTTACAGGTACTACTGAAATATTAATATTATTAGGACTTTTATCTTTAATGCACTTTAGGCTTGATCTAGCTGCCGTTGCTGGAATTTTAGCAACAATTGGAACAGGTGTGGATGATAATATTATTATTATTGACGAACTTTTAAGAGGTCATAAAAAAGAAGATCGTGAACATCATGAAAGTCTATTAAAGAAAGTTAAAAAAGCATTCTTTATTATGTTTGCTGCTGCTGCAACATCTGCTGCTACAATGTTCCCAATTATTTTCTTTAGTTTAGGTTTAGGAAAATTAGTTGGTTTTGCTGTAACTATTCTTTTAGGAACTGCAATTGGTATCTTTGTGGTAAGACCAGTTTACGCGCAGATAGCTCAACGTATGATTTCTAAAGATCATAAATAGTTTTTTTTAATAATATTAGAAAAAATTTCTTTTTTTATTTTTATTTAGTGTTAATAAAAATAGTTATAGAATAGTTATTGTAAGAATAAGTATTTCTTAAAATTAATTTTTAGAATATATAATTACCTTTATATTTCTATCTATGCTTATTTTTAATAT
>CAYXWT010000055.1:0-4169 GCA_964468895.1 uncultured archaeon
GTTATTAAAATTACAGTTACTAAGATTAATATCACAGCTGCAATTATAGTACTTATACTTTTTTTAGAATCAGTTTTGTTTTTAATTTTATTTTTAATCTTCATACATATCACATGTCTTTTACTTTGGTTGCAAAATAACTGTATGGTCAATAGATATTTTTTAGCCAAAAAGTTTAAATAGATTACTTTTTTGAAAATCTGTATTTCTTAAAACATTTTTATTGCTTTTTTAAATAAATTTAGAAATTAGATTTACAAAAAAATATTTTATAGAACTAAAGAAACCTCTTCCTTTAAAAGAAAGATCTCCTTCTTTAATATAAGTCTTTAATTCATCTAAACTAGATTTGTTAGATATTAATTTATTAGCTTTATCTAAAGGTAATTTTATTTCTAAAGTATATGATTTCAATTTTTCTAGACTTATGTTTTCTACAAATCCATTTTTAGTAACAACACTAAATTCTTTATAAATAGAATTATTTTCATCTAAGATTTTAAAATGAATATTTTCAGTACCAAAATTATCTTTTACAAAATCTGGTACTTGATCTAAATTACTATTAAATAGTTCTTTTGCTTCTAAAGTATTTTCAACTATAAAATCAATATTATAATCAAAAGATTCTAAAACTTCTTGAATAGAATTATTAGTATCTTGAGCAAAAACAGATCCTAAAGCTAGATTTAATAAAAATAGCATTAAAAATAATAAAAAAATAAATTTGAATTTCAACATATCACATCTATAAATATAAAATAATTTTAAAAAAAAGAAAAATTAAAAAGAAACTTTTACATTTTTTCTTTCTTCTTCTTGTATCTTTAAATATGGTTTCTTTTTGAAATGAAACATTGATGCAATAATATTAGATGGAAACATTTCAATTTTGTTTTCTAAAGTCATTACTGTATCATTATAATATTGTCTAGAATAAGCAATTTTACTTTCTATACCACTTAATTCTTCTTGTAACATCATAAAATTTTGAGATGCTTTTAAATCTGGGTATTTCTCAACAACAACATTTATCATACCACCAATAGCTTTAGACATTTTATCATTTATGTTCATAGTTTCTTTAATATCTTTAGTATTCATAGCTGTGTTTCTTAAAGCAACTATACTTTCAAGAGTTCCTTTTTCATGTTTAACATAACCCTTAACTGTTTCTATTAAATTAGGAATTAAATCATATCTTTTCTTTAATTGAACATCAATTTGAGCCCAAGAATTATCTGTTCTATTGTCTAATTTAATTAAACTATTATATATTGAAACAACTATAATAGCAATAATTATCACAAGAATAATTAAAATCCATATAATAATACTCATCACATCACCAATTAATAATTTATAACTTTTAAATATAATAATATTATATTACTTTTGTTTTTTAAAACTTTGTTTTTTAAAAACTTTTTTCTTTAAAAATTTGATAATTTCTAAAGAAATTCTTTTTGCAAAAATCTTATTTCTTAAAATTTCAGAATGAGCACAATTTTCAAGATATTGAATTTCTACAAAATTAAAATTAGATTTAGAAGATTTAATCTTTTTTGCAGAATTAATAGAAACAGTTTCATCATTTAAACCTAAACAATATAACAAATTATATTTCATTTTAGAAATTAAAAAATAATTTTTAAAAATTAGAACAAAAATATTAAATTTAATAATAAAAGGTGTTTTGTTAAAATTTCGTTTTGAACTAAAAAGTATTTTTTTATCAACACAAAGTGGAGTTGATAATAATATTAAATTATTAATTTTTAGTTGTGAAGACATATTAAAAGCTACTGAACCACCTAATGAATGACCTACTAAATAAACGTCATCATAATATTTATTTAACTTATTATAAAATGATAATCCATCTTTAACCCAAGATTTATAATCTTGTTTAACAGAAGTTTCATTTGAATTTTTAGAAAATCTTTGAATTGGAATATAAAAATCAGAATTTATGTTTTTAGAAAGATAATTTACTAAATTATCATAAATATCTGGTAAAACACCCATACCATGCAATAATAAAAAACAGGTTTTAGTTCTTTTCTTACTAAGAACTACATTTCCTTTTTTAGAAAAATAACTCTCTAAATAATTTCTTGTAATTTTTTTAGAATTCATATAATCTCAAAAATTAAAATAAAAAAAAAGAAATTATTTCTTTTTTTTAGATTTATTTACTTTTGATTTCAATTTAGGTTTTTTTGTGCCATACAACTTTTTTTCAAGCTTTGCAATATCAGCAGTTGTTTTAATAATAGTATCTGGACTTAAACTTATAGATCCAATTCCTTTTTCTACTAAAAATCTAGCAAACTCAGGATAATCGCTTGGTGCTTGACCACAAATTCCAATGTATTTTTTCTTTTTGTTAGCAACATCAATAACTCTTGAAATCATTTCTTTAACAGCTGGATTTCGTTCATCAAATATACTTGCAACAACTTCTGAATTTCTATCTAATCCTAATATTAGTTGAGTTAAATCATTACTACCAATACTAAAACCATCAAAAATATTTAAAAAATCATCTGCAAGAATAACATTAGAAGGTATTTCACACATACAATTAACTTTAAGATTATTTTTACCTCTTTCTAATCCATTTAATTTCATTTCAGCAATTACTTTTTTACCTTCTTCAAGAGTTCTACAAAATGGAATCATAAGTTCTAAATTAGTTAAACCAAATTCATTTCTTACTTTTTTAATAGCTTGACATTCTAAAGCAAAACCATCTCTATAATTACCCATATAATATCTTGAAGCTCCACGCCAACCAATCATAGGATTACTTTCATGTGGTTCAAAATATTCTCCACCAATTAGATTTGCATATTCATCACTCTTAAAATCTGAAAATCTAAGTATTACTTTATTAGGATAAAAAGCACTTGCAATTCTAGAAATACCATAAGCTAAAGTATCTACAAAATATTGTTTTTTATCTTTATAACCAACAGTTAAATCATCTATAGTCCAACGAAGATTATGATCTTTAAGTTTATTATAGTTAATTAAAGCTAAAGGATGTATTTTAATCCAAGAATTAATAATAAATTCTTCTCTAGCAAGTCCAACACCACTATTTGGTAAAAAACTTAATTCAAAAGCACTCTCAGGATTACCTACATTTAACATAATTTTTGTTTTTGTAGTAGGTATTTTGCCTATATCTTGAACTGTTTTAGTAAATTCAACTTCTCCATCATAAATATAACCAGTATCTCCACTAGAACAATCAACAGTTATTTTTTGTGCATTTTTAATAACTTTTGTTGCATCAATACAGCCAACTACACAAGGAATACCATGCTCTCTACTAATAATAGCAGCATGACAAGTACGTCCACCACGATTAGTAACTATAGCTTTTGCTTTTTTCATTATTGGTTCCCAATCAGGATCAGTCATTTCTGTAATTAATATTTGTCCATCTTTAAATTTAGTTATATCTTTAACATCCTCAATAATATTAGCTACACCACTAACAATTTGTTGACCAACACTTTTACCTAAAACAATTGCTTCAGGTTTATTTTTTAAATTATAAGTTACAAATGAATTTCTTTTTCTTTGTGATTGAACAGTTTCTGGTCTTGCTTGAACTATAAACATTTTATTAGTTTTACCATCTAAAGCCCATTCCATATCCATAGGTTTATAGTGACCAGCTTTAGCTGAATAATGATCTTCTATAATACAAGCCCATTTTGCAAGTAGTAAAATTTGATTATCGTTAATAGAAAATTTATGTCTTCTATTTAAATCTACAGCTACATTTTTGGTTTGTTTATTACCTTGAGTATCATAAATCATTTTCATTGATTTTTCCCCAAGTTTTTTAGAAATAATAGATTTAAAACCTTTTTTTAAAGTTGGTTTAAATACAAAAAATTCATCTGGATTTACTGCTCCTTGAACAGCGTTTTCTCCAAGACCATAAACTGAATTTATTAAAACAACCTTATTAAATCCAGTTTCAGTATCTATTGAAAACATAATTCCAGAACTAGCTAAATCACTTCTAACCATTCTTTGAACAACTATTGAAAGTGCAATATTAAAATGATCAAAACCTTTAGCTTCTCTATAACTTATAGCTCTATTTGTAAAAAGTGAAGCAAAGCATTTTCTACAAGCATCAATTA
>CAYXWT010000056.1:0-4131 GCA_964468895.1 uncultured archaeon
ATAAACATACACTAAAAATTATTTTTCAAATTCTTTTTCAAAATCTTTAATATTTTTAAAACTAAATTTTTTAGAATTACTTTTACTAATTTTTAAAATCTTATTTACAAAATCTTTGTTAAGTGCATTATCTAAAAATAATGATTCATAAACTCTTACAATTGCACTTATTGTTTCAGATTTGTTCTTAAAATCATTTTGAATCTTTATAATGCCCAAAGTTCCATTAACATCTTTAGGGATATCAATTATTGCTTTCATAAAATCACCATTAACACTTATTAATAAATATTAATAGATGTTAACATATTATAAATATAACCAATATAATTAAACACTTAATATAAGGTGTTAATTTCTAAGCCCTAACTGGCCGTAGCAAATTCTAATTTCAAAAAATAAATTAAAAATCAAAAAGTCCTTTTTGAGAACTCTTTAAAGTCTTGGATTTATTTACAGATGGTTTGTAAGTAAAATTAGTTAAAAGCTTTTTCATCTTTTCTTCTTTATTTTTTGAAACAAAATAATATTTTTCATCAATAGTATCTTTATTAATTAAAACTATAACTTTACCAGATTCAAATCTTCCAGTTCTACCTCTTCGCTGTATATTTCTTATTTCAGAAGCAACAGCATCATAGAATATAACTAAATCTACTGATGGAATATCTAAACCTTCTTCACCTACAGAAGTACATACTAAAACATTATATTTATTTTCTTTAAAATCTTTAATTACTAAAGCTTGTTCTTTTTGACTTAAACCTTTATCTCCAGATTTATTGGCTTGACCTACAAATCTTTTAGCACTTATTAAATTAATTTTATTAAGTTTTTCAGTAAGATAATTAGCATTATCTCTAAAATTATTAAATACTAAAATTTTTGAATTAGGGTTTTTATTTAAAAAATCTACAACCATTATTTTAAGTTCTTTTTCTTTGGAATATTCAACTTCATTTTTAGATATATTTAAAATTTCTAAAACTTTAGTTAATTCTTTTGAATTTATAAATTGACTTAAAGATCTAGATGGTTTGTTTTTATGATCTAAAAATAATTTGTGAATATATTTTTCAAAAGCATAAAAGCCTTGAGATTCTATTAATTCTTTAGCATGTAGTACTTTAATAATACCAGCAATAGTAGATATTCCTAAAAATAAAAATTTATTTGTAGAGTTTTTTACTTTTACAAAAAGATACTTTTGAATTTCTAGTAATTGTTTTTTAGAATAATTAGAATTTATTTTAAAATTTAATTTTTGTAAAAATTCAATTTTCTTCATAATATAAATATCTAATAATCTAGATATTCTTTTTGAGTTTAAATCTAATTCTAATAATTTTATTTCTACTTCTACTTCTTTAATATAATCAACAACATCTAAATCAGTTTCATTTTTAATTTCTATTTCTTCAATTTTTAAATTCTCTGCAACTTCATTAATTTTACTTCTTTTAGAACCTGGTGAGGCAGTAAGTGCTAAACGCCTAATATCTTGTGGAAAATGATTTGAAACATCGCAATAAGCATAATTTCCTGTGGATCTATGTGCTTCGTCAAAAACAAGTAAATTCACATTAGTTATATCTATTAGATTATTATTTAAATCATTTCTAATAGTTTGAGGAGTTGCACAAATTATAATTCCTTTTTTAGTATATATTTCTTTTCTTTTGTTTGCAGAAATAGTTCCTGTTAAAAGAAACATATTATCTAAAGAAATATTTAATGTTTTTTGTAAAGATTTATAGTGTTGTGTTATCAAAGGTTTAGTTGGTGATAACAATATAACATTTTTATTTTTTGCATAAATATAACTAATCAAGAGTATAGCAATAATAGTTTTTCCTAAACCAGTAGGTGCAACAACTAAAGTATTTTTATTAATTGCACCAATAGAAAGAACTTCTTGATATAATCTATATTCTACAATATCTTTTTGCAGATATTTATTATTTATAAATTTTGTATTATTTTGAGCCATAGTAAAAATACACAATAGTTTAAAATTATAAAAATATATAATATAAAAACAATTTAAATATATATTTAATTAAGTTTTAATTAAATAAAAGACTTTAGAAACAGTAATTGGCCGTAGCAAAATAAATTAACTTACTAGCACAACAATTTATATTTAAAAAAATAAGAAAAAGAAAATAAAAAAGATAGATTAAATTTTAATCTATCCGAAAAGAGCACCAAGACCTTCAGCAGCACTTTCTTCTGAAACTGCAGGTTCTTCTTCTTTCGTTTCTTCTTTCTTCTCGTCACTTGCTACTGGAGCTACTACTACTGGCATAGCTGCTTTTTCAATAGCTTCTTCAATATTAACATTTTTAAGAGTTGCAATAAGTCCTTTTACTTTTGCATCATCAGCGCTAATACCAACTGCACTTAATATTTTTTTTAAGTTTTCTTCATTTACTTCTTTTTTTGCTTTATGAAGTAATAAAACTGCATATATATAATCCATAAATTTTTCACCTTTTTTTAAATTTTAAATATTATTCTTTTTTGGCCTCATCTTTTTTAGATTCGGTATTAGTTGAAGTTGAATTATCTTCAACTTCACTTTCTAATGCTTTTGCTTGTAGTTGTGCTTTCAATATTAGTGGTTCAATTGTATCTTTGCTAGGATAAACTATTTCAACACCTAAATTAATTGCTGATCTTACAGCTATAATAATATTGTTATAAATAGCTTCAGCATCTACATCTAAAACATCTTTTAAGTATATTAAACCATCTTCTTTAACCATTGGAACATTTAATATTAATTCTATAGGTTTAATATCTAATATAGATAAAATACTAACTACAGAAACATTTATTTCTTCTCCTGCTTTAGTAATAACAGTGTCATTAGGAACAAATATAGTTGCACCATGTACTTGTGCTTTAATACCTACTTTTTTAAGATCAGATAAAGCTGGTCCAGGAGGAAGTCCTGTATCTCCTTTAGGAACTATTATATCTATAGGAGAAATCATACCTACTTTAGCTTTAGATTTTGCTTTTGCTTTCTTAATAGAAGTGTATAATTCAAAAGCATTGTTATTAGTTAATATTAAAATTACTTGATTTGGTAGTTTTTCTATTAAATCAGTATGATTTAATTTTGTTAAACACCTTTTAAGAACACTTCTAGAAGTAACTTTAAAAACAGCATCATCTAAATTTTTTTTAAGTTTTTGTAATAAAGCAGTTGGAAAACCATCTAAATCACCAATACCAATAACTTTATATTTAGAGATTAAATTAGATATTTCTTCAAATTGAGCAAATCTCCAATTCTTTGTGTGATTCATTCTTTATCACCAATCTTCAATGATTTACTCATTGTAGTTTTAACATAAATACTCTTAAGATTTTGTGTACCAGCAGGTAACTTTTCTAATAAAGAATTATAAACTGCTAAAATGTTTTCAGAAACATCACTTATACTTTGACTTTTCTTACCAACTCTTAATTGAATAGATACTGAATTCTTATTTTTAGAATTATTTATTTTCAATTTAGAAAGAGAATTGTTAATTAAAGCTTTAATAGCATTTGGATTTGGTGGAGCTATCTGAGGCATTTTACCTCTAGGACTTAAAACCTGTCCAAGATATTTTCCAACAGTTAACATAACTGGTCCTTCTGCTAAAAAAACACCATATTTCTTAGCTAATTTTTTACCATCTTTTTTAGATATTTTTTTAATATCTTCTTCTAATACAATTTCATCTACAATACCAATCACTTCTTTTGCTAAATTTGTATCTTTAACAAAAAGTAAAGAATCTATTTTCTTAAGATATGGTTTTGGGATGTTAATTGCATAGTTTAGTCTTTGAGATTTATTTTTCAAATTTATATTTTTTAGAGTTACAATAAGTTCAATAGACTCATCAAATTTTCTTTCTTTTGAAGACTTACATAATTCCTCTAAAGTATTTTCTATTTTCTTTTTATCCAAACTAGCACCTCCTGCATAAAAGCAGTCATAACGGGAAAAATTATTTTCCAATATTTTTATAATTATATATAAATAACTATTCTATAAATTTTAAAAATAGTTTTTGTATATAATAATATATAGAAAGAAATAGTTTATAAATCTTATTAATTTAAAAATTA
>CAYXWT010000057.1:0-3905 GCA_964468895.1 uncultured archaeon
GCTTGAAAACCTCTCCATGGCATATATATTTTATAAACTTGTCTTCCTAAAACTGGTCTTTCAATAACTTCATTATTTTTTTTTCTTAATACACTTATTCTTGGTAATAATTCATAATTAACATCTGCTAAATTTCTAGTATCTAAAGTTAGATAAAATGAACCTGTACATTCATTATCAGTAGCATCTTGATCACAATTTATAATATCAACTTGGTTACCACCATCTAAAAATAATTGCCTTACAATTTGTTTAAATTTATTAGAATCATCACTATTAAAACCATCATCTTCTATAATAGATGTGTTAGCAACATTAATACTAACATCATAACCTGATGGATTTAAAGTAAATTTTAAATTGGTTAAAAGAGTTTGTGCAAAAACATCTGAAAAGTTTTTTTCAAAAAATCTTTCACTTACAATTTCATAAACAAAAGTATCCCAATTTAAATCAAATAAACTTCTATCTATTAAAAAGTCATTACCTTCCTGAGACCAAGCAGTTTCCCAATCATGTCTTAAACTAACTATAAAAGTATCATAAGCATCAGCTCTAGAAAGATCTGCAATAGTTACTAAATCAGAAATAGATTCTTGATCTTGAACAAAAGAAAGATATGTTTCTTCTGTTTTAGTCATATTAAATATTAAAATTAAAGTTATAGATATTAATAATAAAGAAACTAAAGCAGTAAATAAAGTAAATGCTTTTTTAAAATTAAATAATTTTAATTTTAAAAATTTTAAAATATTTATAATATTCATTTACAAACTCATTTAAAAATTATTATTTTTATTAAATTAGAAAGATATTAATATTAAAAAAAAGAATATAATTCTTGAACAATTAAAATTAATTTAATCATCTTTAGAATCATCTTTTAAAGTACATCTATCCATTCTTTCAGATTTAGAATCTTTAGAATTATAATTATCTAATGTTAGTACAAATTTAAGATCTTTTTCAGAACTATTTTTTTTATCTTTAGATATCATAACACTATAAATATTATTATTTTTAAAAACTTCAACATTACTTATAAATGTCATAGAATTTGATAAAGCACCTTCATCAGCATTCAATTTTAGACTATAAGTTCCTGCAGCATTACCAGTCATAATACAAGCAATTCCTTTTACAAAACCTGTTGCAAAATTAAGAGTCTTACTTAAAAATTTTACTTTTTTTATTTTTGTTGCCGTTCTACCATAATCAGTAACTGCACCGCCAAGTTCACCACCACTTTTAGCTAACAAATTATCAGTACTATCTAAACCTTCTTGAAGTAAGGCTTTCTGATTTGTCAAACTTTTAATTTTAGGTTTTTTACCTATACCTTTTCTTTTATTTAATTTATCAAGTTCTAAATCAATATCATTAATTCTATTTTGATAATTAACACGTTGAGTTTTAAGATCAGCAATATCTGCTGGATCAATATTATCAATAACAGAATTACGTAATTTTTGCCTAAAGTCTTCTGTATTAGGTGTAAAAGGTGTACCACCCCTTCTAGCCAATACATCTGTTTTGTCAAGTGTACCTGTATTTAAAATTTTATCTATATCTAATTTTTCAGCATCAGTTAGATTATCAATAGAAACACCACCTCTAAGTTTATGAGAAATACTATTATATTTTGTTTGTAAAGTAGCATCTAAACTTGTTGGATCTAAATAATAACTTCTACCAGTAGCTTTATCGCTTATCAAATATTCTTTATAATTATTTAAGGTAGTTGTTGTTGGTAAATCTGCAGCATTTTTTGCAACAACACTTACACTCTCAACCACACCAGGATTAGATAATAAACCTGCAGTTTTACTAAGATTAACACCACCTCTTATACTTAAAGCTCCAGCAGTAAAGAGATTTGTTAAAACACCTGATAATTTATCTACAGCACCACCTAAAAACTTTGAAGTTTCAGATATACCTTTAATAAAAATGGCAAAAGGTCCTTTAGGATCATCTAAATACTTTTCATCTACATTATTTAACATATAACTAGCAGCTGGTATACCACAACCAATACCACAGTCAAATATAAGATCTTGCATTATATTTGCAACACCTAAACCTGGAATCATATTTATAAGCAAATTACTAGCTGTATTACAAGCACCACAAGCTATAAAACATGCAGGGAAATAATCTAAAGCATTTTTTGCTGCTCTTTTAGTTTTAGCTTCACCCCAACTATCAGAACTTTCCAAATTACAAGATGCAATTTTTGTGAAAAATAATTCTGAATCTGGATGTGCATTATTATATTTTTCTAAAGTTTTACAAAATTCTTCTTTGTCTTTAGAACTATAATTTTTACCCCAATTTAATAAAGCAACATATTGTGCAGAATCTTCTTTATTAGCAATAAGCTTATGTGTCTTACTATCCATTTGTTCAAAAAACTCTAAAGGAGTAATTCCACAACTAGTAAGTTCTAATTTTCGTGTGATTTTTCTTTGTCCAAGTTTTCCTTTAGATCTATATTTACTTGTTGCAGTAACTTCTAATTCTGTACCTACTAATTCATTTAAATTAGAATTAGGAGTTAAACAAACACTAAATTCTTGCAATTTATCTTTTTCAAGAACAAGATCTAATTTTTGTTCATCTTTATCAAGGTACTTATAAAAAACATCTACATTATCTGGTGCACTTGTTTGAATATCTATATTCTCTTCAATACTAGAAATAATAGTGAAATCTTTACAAAAAATACCATCTTTAATTTGTAATTCTTTTTTATTGTCTTTAATTTTAAAATCTAAATCTCCTAAAGATAATAAAGATAAAATTAACATATATTTTCTATCTTTAGAAATACAAACATCTGCAAATTCATTTTTATTAAATATAGTTGAAACTATTTTAGCTGATTCCTCTACAAATTGATCTGGCAAAGTATCTTCAACTTTAAATCCACTATTCATTGTAAAATTAATTTGTGCAGGATTTATTTTTGTATATAAAGGATTTTGAAATTCAATTTTTGCTAAAGCATCTTTATTTTCAATAATTGGAGCAACTTTTATATTAAAAGCATTACCTTTATACAATTGAGATAAATTTTTTGCATAAGCTTTTTTATTATTAAAAATAGAATCTGCAAATTGTTCTCCAAGTTGAGTATTACCAGTAAACTTAGTCATCCAAGTATTACCTGATTTTCTAACATCAATTTCTTTATCTAAAGGAAGATAAAGTAAAAAATTACTTATATCTTGTTTATTACAAGAATATATTTGTTTATATTTATTTACTTTCACATAATAATAAGATTTTGTTGGAATTAGTCTATCATAACTAGTAGCAATAGATCCATATATTTGAATTTTATATCTACCACAACCTGCTAATGAATGAGACATATGTATTTTATTACCTACAAAACCAATACCATCTCTAGATTGGCTTGGGTTTAGAGTAACTAAGTAATGATTTATACTATCATATTTTGAACTTTTATTAACACGATCTGAACTTAATACTTCTTGTAATAATTTATAAGTAACAACATCATTCTTTAAAAACAAATCTAATTCTACTGGTTTAATATCAGAATTAATTTCAGAAATATCACAATAATTTTTACCACTCATTAAAGCACTACATTCTGTTTGATCAATTTCATAATCAACTTGACTACTAGCAGTTAAAACTCTTTGTTGAAGTTCTTGAATTTTATCTAAAATTAATTTTGCAGCATCATATGCTTCACAATAACCATCATCTTGACAATTTTCAGCAAGTATTGGTACTTTCACATTTACTTCTTCATCATCTTCTCCATTACAAACAGGGATATAGTCTTCAAATATTTGTGCATAAGCATTATTAATTTCTTCTTCTGGACTTTTTATATTTATAGAAAAAAGTAAACTTTCAGAATCTACAAC
>CAYXWT010000058.1:0-3782 GCA_964468895.1 uncultured archaeon
CACAAAATTCTAAAACATCAATTTTTTTCATATTGCTTGTAATAATACAATTTGCTAGTTTCTTTTTCATTTTTGACTCCTTATTTATTATGCTTTTCAATTAATGGTCTGGCTTCTTTTAAAAACTTAAATTGAATTTCAGATTTATCAGTAAGAACAACAGTATAGGTTTTATCAGCATTGAAATAAACTACATCCACTTGCTGTTTCAAAGCTTGTGGTAGATATTTACATACTTGTTCTTTAGCAAAAGGTAATGCAACTTTTCTGTTGCGTTCTTCCCTTAGTTCTTCCATTAATTCTTTTGTTTCTTGTTTTGTCATTTTTTGACTCCTTGTAAAAATTTATATTGTTGCATTAAATTAAATAATGCAACTTATAAAGTTTTAATTAATTTAAAAAATCTTCTTCTAAAAATTTAATATTAGGGTCAAATTCTTCTAAAAAGGTTCTCATTAATAACCAACAGTCTGGTTTGTCAAATCCATTTCCTTCATCAAAATTAAAAACCCCTTTTTCCATTAAACTTGAAATTAAACCTGCAACTACAAATTTTGAATATCCAGTTTCTTTTCTAAAATCCTTTGTTTCTGTAAAAGAGAAATTATCTTCCACAATTTGTCCAATAGTTTCTGAACCATCGTTATTAGCGTTCTTGAATAAGACTCTTACCATTTCTATTTCTTTTTTTGTTAAATTTGTTTTCATATCTACCTCTTAAATTAAATATATCATGTCATTTATATAAAGTCAAGTTTTATTTTATTTATCTTTTATATCTTTTTTTATATAATGACTTGACATCTTTTTATATATATTGTATATTTTGATTGTGTTCATAACTGGATGCATTTAGATTTTTTACATACATAACATAAAAAAGGGTATACCTCAAATAAATTATTGAATATTATTTAATGACTTAGGGAGGTAAACTCTTTTTAACTCGAAAAAAATCCCTTGAAAAATAGAGGATTAGTCTTTTGTTTGCAAAATAAAATTCCATTTTTGAGGGAAAAGCACGCAAGTTTTTTTGAAAAATTTTTCAATCATATTGCGTTATATAAGAGCGGTCTCCTTTTGGGGCTGTTATTATATAGCTTTTATAAGGGAAGAAGAAGGCACAAAAATTTTAGGATTTTTGGGTGATTTTGCGTTATATAAGAGCGGTGGTCGATTTTAAACATAGTTATATAATAACTGTATAGATATATGAAGGAGATAATATGAAATTATTTTTAGTAACAGGGTACAAGCGAGCAGGTAAAGACACTTTTGGTGATTACTTAGTCGAAAAGCATGGATATATAAAAGCACAACCATTTGCTGTTTTTAAAACATTTATTCAAAAGATTTATGGGTTCACCGATAGACAAATGAATGAAGACAAAGAAATAGAAGATAAAAGATGGGGCGCTAGTCCACGTGAATTTATGCAAGTGTTTGGAACAGATTTAATGAAAACTGAAATGGGTAGATTACTTCCAAATTACAAAAAAGTAACAGGTGATGCTATATGGGCTCGTATATTTAAAATACATTTGTTAAATCAGCCTGATGGTAATTATGTTGTTTGTGATTGGAGGTTTAAAGTAGAATATGATGAACTTTTAAACGACAAAAATGTAACAGATAAATGTTCAATTATACCTATTAGAATTGATTCAAATAGAACGGAACATAAAGATACACATATCAGCGAAAGTGGAATAGGTAAATTACCAGCAAATTTTAAATTAAACAACGATGGTACTATTGATGATTTTAAAAATAACATTGACAATTTTATGTCATTTCTTTTTGATTAATACTTAATGTATTTTAAGTAATATTGAGTGTTTTTGTTATAAAAAGTTAAAGTTTTTTAATAAAAATGCTCAATTCGTTAGAATAGTATGCTATACTATTAGCTAAGGAGAAAAAATGAGAGTTAAAAAGAACTATAAAAAAGAACCAATTACAATATATCCATTTATGTTTGAAGAAAAGTTAGATTATAGTGTTATAATTATTTGGGCTGTAATTTATAAGTATACAAAAGAAAAACTTGGGTATAAAAGACCACAAAGATTTCTTTGTGAATTAACTGGAATGACTTATAAAACTGTTTGGAGTGGTTTCAATGCTTTAATCGCAAAAGGTTTAATAGAAAAAAAGAATCCAAGAATAAAAGATGGACTTACTTTTTATACTACAAAAATGAGGAAAAAATACAATTGACAGACAATTTAAATATGCAAGGGATTTATGAAAATGGATATGGTAGCATAGCTAAAAAGGTGATGCGTGATACAAGATTAAGTTTAGGAAGTAAAGGTGTTTATGCTTATTTATGTAGTTATAGTGGTGCTGGAAATACAGCTTTTCCGAGTCAATCTTTAATGTGTAAAGACTTAAATATAAGTATTACAACGTTAAATAAACATCTAAAAGAGTTAACAAATGTTAACTATATTACAGTTGAACAAAGCAAATCTGAAGGTAAATTTACTAAAAACACGTATACAGTGGTTTTTAAACCGTACACTAGATTTTGGTTAACGGAAAAAACCGTAACGGAGATTTTGGTTAACGGAAATCTGGACACTAATAAGAACAGTATTAATAATAACAGTAAGATTAATAATAACAGTAAGAAGAATACTTTTATAAATAAAAGTAATGGGGTTTTGAAAACCCCTATTGAAAATGATAATAAAATACCTATTTTAATGAAAAGTAATACTTATAAACTCTTAACTAAAATTATTACTAGAAATAGTACTTACTTTAATCATAGATTACCTTCTAAAGAAAACAAATACAAAATAACAACTACTTTAAAAAATAGTCTTAAATATATAGAACTCTTAATGAATGGTAAATTTTTAAAATCAGTAAATTTAGATTCTAATTATGAAGATTTATATAAAATAGAAAAACCCTTAACTCTTATGCAATTTGAAAAGCTTTTAAACGAAGTATTAGATAATTGGGATTTAATACATGAAATAAATTATTTTCCTAATGATAAATCTCATTTAAATAAAACATCTTTAAATGATTTTTTTTATAATCCAAGAAGTAATAAAAGTTGGTTTTTATATTTATTGGTAAAACCAATTCAAAGAAAAGATATTAATGTAAATGGAATTAAAGAAAACATTGAACCTATGCTATTAAATTTATATAATAGTATTTATGAATCAGATAAAATGACACTTAATGAAAAAATGAATTACTATACAAATGTTAACGAAACAATAAATTACTTTAATTCTTACCTAAATAAAGTTAAAGGAATTTTAGATTATAATATGAATTATAAAATTAAATTTAGTCATATTACTTCTATTATCAAAAGACATTTAGAATATCTTAAAAAATATGATGAACTTAAACCTGGACATATAAAATTGGGTGGTGCTTGTTGGAGCGATTTTATAGGAAAAATGAGATTCTTATACAATGTAAATTTAGAACCTAGTGATAGAGATTTAATTATTTATGAAAAAGAAACAGGTAGACTACTTGACAAAGATAAAAAAATATTAGATACTAAAGTAGATAATACAGCTAAGAATTTTTTTGATTCTTATTCTGAAGATGACTGGGCAAGTAACATTACTTAATCTTGATTCTAAGCACACACAATCAATCACTAGCGTGTCGATAATATAAAGTGATATAATTTAACGTTTGAGTAAAACAAATGCGTTGTCGCTTGTTTTTATAAAAAAATAAAAAAGGAGAAATAAAATGAAAGTAATAGGTGTTAGAGAAGAAAAGTATATTGGTCAATC
>CAYXWT010000059.1:0-2596 GCA_964468895.1 uncultured archaeon
ATTATTATTATTATTTAAATCAGTATTGCTATCAATACAAGTACAAAGATTTTCATCTAAAGTTTCTGTATCTAAGCAAGTAATATTACAATCTATATAATTAATATTTAAATCTGGATTATTTGTATCAGGATGATACACTGTTCCACTACCAGTATTAATTATTTCTAATTCATTATTATTATTTAAATCACCAGATATTTGAAAATTTGAAAATGAACTAGTTGTTCCTAAATATATTTGATAACCATCAACTTGGTCTCTTACAATAGTATTTATTTTATCATAATCATCTCCAACTTTATGATACATAAACACATTATTTGCATTTAAGTCATTATCTGTTAACCAATTAACAGGAATTTTAAATCTAATTTTATAACTTTCTCCAAATATTTCTGAAGATTTTTCTATATCATAACAACCATAACTAATTCCAAGTTCTTCTTCACCACAGTTTATTTCTTTAAAAGGAAAATGATCAACAGATGTTTTTACATAATTATTTAAAGCTATTTCTTCAATAAACATATCAGGAATTTCATTAAATTCAAGAGTTATACTTTCTGGTTCAGTATCATTAATAATTAAATCTAATTTTTCTTCATTAATTCTTGAAGCAATTGCTCTAACATAATAATTAGGATAATAATCTAGTTCTACAATATTTTGTGGATTTGCCATTGCTGTTAAATATAATAGATTTACAAGATAAAAATCACCTTCTTTACTCATAGTATAATTCAAACTATCTTCATTAAAGTATATTTTTTCTAAATTATCTATATTTTTTAGAATATTATCATTTGTATTATATTTATAACTTAAAGTTAATGTTTTATAAATTCTAAGTTCAGTATCTTCACAATTTGGAAAATCAAAAGAATCTATATCTATATTTTCTGTATCTTCTATATCAACTTGTGAATTTTTAATAATCATTTGAGTATCTAAATTTTCAAAATTAGAACTATAAATGTCTACTATAGAATCTAAAATATCAAAACCAACTGGAAGAGCATCACCTGATGAAAATTGAATATAATAAAATGCAACATTTGAATGATCATAAACTCCAATACTTTTAAATTCACTATTTTGATTTATACTTTGTTCATAATCTGTAAAATTACTTATAACACCAAAAGAATTTTTAATATATAAATCATAAGTATTTTGAGTATAATTTTCACCTATATGAATTTTACCAATATCAAAACCACTACTATCTTTTAGATACACTCCATAAGTTGAACCATCTCCACCTAATAAGCTAAAATACAATTCACCTTCAAAATTAGGTATAGAATTACCTTCTGAATAAATTCCATGAACAGTATCTTCTGAATCTTCTAAAGAATTAATATTAATTATAGAATCATCATTTTGATTATATGTTGAATAATTAGCTAAGTTAATACCTTTAGTTTTTTCTGAACCATGTAAACCAGATATATTAATAGTAATAGGAGATAATTCATCTATTTCTCCACTATATAAATAAATACCAGTAGGTCTAACAGATCTTAAATTTTCTATATCTATATCACTATCAAACTGAATTTCACTACTATTATTTATATTAATTCCTATTGCATATTGTTCATCTCTAGAACCAGACAATATTAAATTTTCTATATTTAAATTATCAGTTCCAAAATAAACTCCAATTGTATCTGATATAGAAATACCATAAATAGTTTCTTCACTTTCTATATCATGAATATAAATGTCTCCTGAAAGTCCTATATAATTACTACCATCAATACTAATTCCACTAGTAGATCCATTTTCTGCATGTATACCTTCTATATTATATATTTCTATATTTTCTAAATCAATATTAGAAGAATCTATTATAGTAATTGCATTTAAAGAAGGTGTAGTTATTTTTAAATTTTTTAAAGTTATACTTTCAGAATCTAATATAGGTATTGCTGAAGATCCATTACCATTACTATTTAAAATAACATTTTCATTTTCTCCTTCTAAAATCATATCTTGACCTTGAATAAATAAATCTTCATTATATGTGCCTTCACAAATGATTATTTTTGAACGAATGTTATTAATTTGAACATGAGCTATTGCACTTTGTATTGTTTCAAAATTATTAGGATTGTGACAATTAACATTATTAGAGTTATTACCATTATGACTTACATAAAATATATCTTCTGCAAAAATACTATTTGCAAAAAATAAAGTTGCAAAAAAAACAATTATTAAAAGTTGTATTTTTTTTGATTTAAAAAAAAATTTATTTAAATTATTATTAATATCATCATTAATTTTATTCATATAATCACACCCAATTTTATTATTATAATATTATAAACTATAATCTGTATTGTTGACTTTTAAAAAAAATAAGTTCAAACAATATATAAATTTATGGTTTATTTTACAATTTTAACTTTTCAATAATTTCTTTATTAACATCTTCTATACTTTTGATTCCATTAATAAAAATTGTTTTTTCGCTAAATAATTCAAAAATAGGTTTAGTTTGATTATGATATATTTCTAATCTTTTTTTAATAGATTCTATATGATCATCATCTCTTTGAACTAGTTTACTACCACATTTATCACA
>CAYXWT010000059.1:2696-3777 GCA_964468895.1 uncultured archaeon
AAAAAAATATCTCGAAAAGATATTCTTTTAAAAAAAGCATTGTATAATAAAATAAATTAAATTATCAATTCAAATGATAAAACTATTCTCCATTATAAATTTTTAAGACATGATTTAAAGAACAGACAAAGAGTACATATTAAGAAACACTTTGTTTTAGTTTTTAAATATTTGAAAGAAGAGAAAATAATTATTTTTTTGGATATAGATAATCATAAGAATATATATAAAGAATTTTAAAAATAAAATCTAATTTGTTTCTGGAATTACTGCTACATAAAATTGAGAATTATGTTTCATAGAACTATTAAAAAAAAAGTACCTTTAAAAGAAAAAAGGCAAATATTTACTGCTAAAGATGTACATAATCTAATTATAAAAAAAGATAAAATAATTGGTAAAGGTCTAACAGGTAGGATTTATGAAGGTACTATTATATTTAAAGATAAATCTGGAAAACATATTAAGAAAAAAGTTGCAATTAAAGAATTTATAGATAATATAAATCCAGATGAAATAAAAAAATATAAAAAAGTTATTAAAGATTTAAGAAGTATTAAATTAGAACTAGATCATAACTTTCCAAATAGAAATTTAGAAACTGCAAGATTAATACCTAAAATGGACATGATACAAACAAAAGATGGAAAATGGGTACTAGTAATGCAATCTTTTGTTAAAAATGGAAAAAGCAAGTTTTATGAAAATAATCATTTTAATATAAGTAAATTTAGTGAATTACAATTAAATGAATTTATATCTGAATGTGCTTATATTCTAATTAAAATTGCAGAAAAAGGATATGATACTTTTGATATTTTAGCACAATTTAAAGATAAAAAATCTGTTTTGCCTTTAGATATAGATATACCTGCCTTTGGTTCAAAAACAAGTAGTCCTATAGTAAAAAAAATAAGATTAATGGAAAGTATAGAAAGTTTAAATTCAGATTTAACAATTTCAAATGATCCTTCTAATCCAATTTTAAATAAAATATGTTATTATTCATTAAATTATATTTCTGATAGAAAATTAAAAAAACTTTTTATAGAAGAAATTAAAAAAAAAGGTTTAATTAAAT
>CAYXWT010000060.1:0-3763 GCA_964468895.1 uncultured archaeon
ACGGGGATTTGTTATTTATTATTATTTGGTTTATTTTTTGGGCACTATTTTTTTAATAGATATGGTATTTTAACTAAAATAATTTTAGGTATTTTAATGATGATGAGTTATTTAATGATATTAGGTAGCCTTTTTTATTACTTACTTGTCCTATCAGACCTTGTTATAGCAGTAATATTAGTTATAGCACCAATGTTTTTGGGCCTAAGGTTAGTTAAATATCCTTTAGTCATGAATTTTGAATTTCAAAAGTTTTCTTTTAATATAATTATTAAAATAATTTTATTGGGGACTTATTTTTTATTAATTTATAAACAATATAATTATATTTTAACTAAGGCTACTAGTTTAAGTATTAATTCTCCTTGGCAGGTTTTGTCTTCAAATATATTCATAATTTACGGTTTTGCAACTTTAATATTAATTTTATTACTCTTATTAAGTAAAAAGGGAATTAATTTAATTTTGATTTCTATTCATTATTTATTTTCTTTTAGTATTATTATTTTAATTTTTAAATTAGGTTTTGGTTATGATCCTTATTTACATCAAGCTTCTGAGAAATTAATAATGGAAAGTGGAACTTTTTTACCAAAGCCTTTTTATTATATAGGTCAATATTCTTTGGTAGTAATTTTGGCTAAAATTTTTGCTCAATCAGTAGAATTTTTTGATAAATTATTGGTACCTATTATTGCGGCTATGTCTTTGCCAGTGGTTATATATCAAAGTTTAAAAGATAATTTTAATGTTAAAAATAATACAATTTTTATTACTATTGTTTTATTTTTATTAATTCCATTTTCTAATTTTACCTATACAACTCCTCAATCTTTAGCTAATATTTTTGCTTTAATAATTATATTTTTAACAATATCTTTTATTAATAATCATTTTAGAAATCCTTGGGCCTTGTTTATGTTGGCTCTGGCAACTTGTTTTATTCATCCTATTAGTGGCTTGCCAATAATGATATTCGTTATCTTAACTTGGTTATTTTATTCTCTGAAGAGCAAGAATTTATTAAAAAATATTTTTAAGAATATTGTTTTTTGGATAGTGACTGGAGTTTCTTGTTTTGCTTTACCAGTAGCTTTTTGGTTATATAATTTGATTAGAAAATTAGACATGTCTAGCCTAGAACAGATGACTGGACAAAATTTATTAATTAATTTAATTCCTAATCAGATTTTTTGGCCTAAATTTATAAATATTTTTGATTTAGTGTATTTATATTCTCATAATATAAATTTAATGCTTATTATTATTAGTTTGATTGGTTTAATATTTGTAATTTATTATAAACAATTAAAGAATTATTTTATTTATTTAATAATGTTTTTTGTGCTAATTATTAATTATTTGATTGTGATTACTTATATTAAATTTCCATTTTTAACTACATTTTCAGAACGTATTTTTAATTTAAGTTTTTATTTTCTTTTGCCATTTTTTGTAATTGGAATAATATTATTTTTGAAAACTTTATTTGGATATAAGCATATATTTAAGATTTTTCTACTATTTTTTTTAGTAATATTTTTAACAATATCTTTTTATTTAAGTTATCCTCGAGTTGATAAATATGAAAATTTTCATGGCTATAGTATTTCAGAATCTCATTTTAAAATAGTTAATTATATCGAGAAAAACTTTTCACATAGTGACTATGTAGTTTTAGCAGATCAAAGCCTAGGGGCTACCGTGATTAAAGAATATGGATTTAAAAAATATTACAATGATGAGTTTTATTATTCCTTACCAACCAAGATTAAGGACAATATTTATACTGATTTTTTAGATATGACCAAAGAAGAAAAAGATAAAGAAAAGGCAGCACTAAGTGCTGCTGAAAAAACTGATGTTAATATGATTTTTGTAGTTTTAAATGATTATTGGGGACTTACAGATAAATTAATTGATGAGCATAAGGAATTAGCTTCTAATTGGGTGGAAGTAGACGAAGGCAAGGCTTTTATTTTTCAATACCTTATTCCAGAGAGCAATTAACTTTAACTTTTTTACTTGTTAAAATATTTTATTTCGTTAGATAGTTAAGTATAGCTATTTTTATTTTGTATTGAGATAACTTTTCTTTAAATACCTTTTTCTAGAAAAAGGTATTGCCAAAAAGTCGCGTCCAGACAAAAATTTAGACAATTCATCATTCAGGTGAATGAATTTCAATATTCATCATTTTCATTCTTCATAGAAATTATATTCGCCTTTATTCGAATTGTATCTAAATATTTTATAGGACGCAGAGGTTATAGATATTGATTTTTATATTAAAAAAGAAGCGTTGTAAATCCAGCGCTCCTTATGTTTTGAATTATTTAATTATTATTTGACGAAGAATCGCTTCTTTAATATAGGGTGTTTCTTTAAAGAATGATGGTGGTGATTTTACTACGGCAGCAATATGTGTTTTTATTTTTGATACTTTTACGTCATTTTCTAAAGACGTAATGTCGCTTACAGTTCTTTTTTTTTCCCACCGTAGTCAGTTTTTAAATGCCATAAAAAAATAATATTTTTCATTTTTCCTCCTTATTTTTTGTTAATATTAAATTTTAAACTATTTTATAAAATTCGTCAAGTGTCCAATATAGTTCTTCACATCAAATTTACTTACATTATTTAAACAGTATTCTGACATTTGAGGAATATTGTTTTTTGTTTTGTATATTTCTTCTAATTTGTTTTTAAGATTTTCTAGTCCCTCTGGATTAAAGAGCCAGCCATTTTTATTTTCTTCAATGAGTTCACTAATACCACCAAAATTTGATGCTAGAACTGGAATTCCTGATTGCCAGGCTTCTAAAATAACCATCGGTGCATTTTCAAAACAAAGAGAAGGAACAATTATTAAATCATGTTGCTTTAGTAATTCTGTTCTTTCTTGGTTATTATATTCACCAAAAAATTTAAAGTTACTCAAGATGTTTTCAATATTTTTTATTTGTTCACTCAGGCTTCCTCGACCAGCAACAGTTAAGGAAAATTTTTCTTGATTTAATAATCTAAAAGTTTTGATTAAGTTCATTACTCCCTTATGTCTTTCCAATTGACCAATGTATAGAAGCTTTAGTTTTTCAGAAGGTTTTTGTTTTTTAGTAAGAGTTTCTTTTATTGGAATCAGGGGATTAGGAATTATTTTAGTTTTAGCATTGGGAAAAAATCCTCTTTTAATATAAAAATCTAGTAATGCTTGGGAAGGGCTAATTATATAGGAACAATTTTTAAAAATAATTTTAGTGAAAAATGCGTAAATTTTTTCAGTCCTATTAATGATTTGATTCACCATTAATTTTCCAGAAGGAATTATTAATTGCACATCATGGATAGTATTAATATGTTTAATATTGGTTTTATTAACTTCTTTAATAATATTATAGCCCAGACCTAAAGTATTGTGGCTAAGAACTAATTCTGGCTTTTCTTTATTTAGAATACCTTTAATTATTTTAGCAGAGTATTTGTTATTTAATTGATGAATTCTATAAAGAAATCTTAGTAGAAAATTCTGGTGATCAATATCTTGAAAAGCAAAGTATTTATCCCAACCTACTCGATATACTTTAATTTTATTTATTTCATCTTCGATTGTTTTGTTTTTTTGATTCCCAGCACAGACAACAAAAATATCATGACCTTGTTTTTTAAGCTCATTAGCAATTATTTCTACTATAGTTTCTACACCTCCCTTTTTATCAGGAGTGAATAAGTTATTGATTAAACAAATTTTCATAGAGATTGATTA
>CAYXWT010000061.1:0-3726 GCA_964468895.1 uncultured archaeon
AACTTAAATGATATAATTTCCAATTATAATTTAATTTGTAAACTAAATAAAAAATAAAAACAATTATTACTAAAAAAATTAATTGAATTCCAATCATAAACATTACCTAAAATTAAACCAGTCTAGTTCTATAAACATATAGTAAGATATATATTATAAATATTTCTATTATCAAACCATAATTAAAATAAAATATTCTTTTATAAAAAAGTGTGTTTTAAATTATTATTTTAAAAAAATAAAAAAAAAAAGATTTAAACCTTTTTTCAAGGTTTATATCTTACCATTGTTCGTGGAAAAGCAATTGCATCTTTAATTGTACTTAGGCCACAAATAAAAGATATTACTCGCTCAACTCCTAAGCCAAAGCCACCATGTGGAACTGATCCATATCTTCTAGTATCTAAATAAAATTCATATTGCAAAGGATCTTCACCTTGTTCAAGTAATCTATCTTTTATTTTTTCTAGATCGCTTTCTCTTTCACTTGCTCCAATTATTTCTCCATATCCTTCTGGACCAATACAGTCAAAACCAAGAACTACTTTTGGATCATCTTTATCTTCTTTCATATAAAATGCTTTTACTTGTTTTGGATAGTGTGTTACTATTACAAAAGTATCATATAATTTACTAAGTTTATCTTCTTCAATAGTTCTTAGATCTTTTCCCCATTCAATATCTAAATCACATTTTTCTTTTAATATTTCAAGTGCTTTAGTATAAGTCATTCTTACAAATGATTTTTCTAAAGAACTTTCTAATATTTTTGTATCTCTTTTTAATATTTTTAGTTCTTCTTTGTTTTTATCTAGAACTTCTTTTAGAATTTCTTTAAGTAAACCTTCACCATGATCTTGCAGTTCTTTAAAATCAATCCAAGCTGCCTCCATTTCTGCATGCCAATATTCAGTAAGATGTCTACTTGTTTTTGATTTTTCAGCTCTAAAAGATGGAGATATAGTATATATCTTTTCAAGAGCCATAATTGCTGGTTCAGCATAAAGTTGCCAAGTTTGGGCTAAAAAAACTCCTGGTTTTTCAAAATAATTTACTTTGAATAAACTTGAACCACCTTCACATTGAACTGATTGTAGAACTGGAGAATGATACAAGTAAAAACCCTGCTTTTTAAAATAAGAATGTATTGCAGAAAAAACTGTATCTCTTATTTTCATTATTGATATCATCTTTCTACTTCTAAGCCAAAGATGTCTAACATCTAAAAGATATTCTTCAGAAAAATCTTTTGAAATAGGATATTTTTCACTTACACCAACAATTTCAAGATCTTCTACATCTATTTCATAACCTTGTGGAGATCTTTCTTCTTTTCTTAGTTTTCCACAAACCATAAATGAAGATTCTATTGTTAATTTTTTAGCTTTAGAAAATATTTCATATCCAACTTTACTTTTGTCTACTACTAATTGTATTATTCCACTTACATCTCTAAGAGATACAAAAATTAATTCTTTTTGTTCTCTTAATCTATAAACCCAACCTCTTAGAAAAACTTCATCTTCTTTTTTTTCTAAAACTTCTTTAATATGTTTAAATTCTTTTTTATCGAATTCCATATAATTTCAACTCCTTAAATTTTAACATTTTTTTACTTGCTTTATAATATATAATTATAAAATTACACCTTTTAATTTTATAACTAAAAATATTTACTAAATTTATCAACATAATTACAAAATTTATATATATCTAAAGTACAGATTATAATATAAATAATATGTGTAATTATAAATTTACAAATATAATTAAGAAAAAGTATTTAATTTATCTTAGATTGAAGTTTTTAATACAAAAAGAATATTTTGTACTTATTTTAGATATAGTTAATTTAACTTCGTAAATCATAAATAATATAACATACAAAAAGAATATAAATTATACCGGTATAGATCCTGAATTCAATGCAATTAAATCTCCATTTTCATCATAATAGCTAAAAGTAAAAATATGATCTCCTGAACTTAATGCGAAATCATGTTTACTAATCTCAAATCTTCTTTGAGCTGGCCTCCAATCAAGGATATTACAAGGTTGATCTTTATATAATACAGAATCTATATCTGAACTTAAACTAAAAGTATAATTTTCAAAATCATCAGAACAAGAATTGCCAATATAAACCCAGAACTTATTCTGATTCTGATTTACAATATTTATACAACTAGAATTACAACTAGAATAATCAATAAAAATATTAACATCACTTGATTTTAAAAAATCCACAGTTAAATTATAACTTACTATTGCAGAAACATTATTATCTCCAAAAGATAAATCACTATCTGCAAGTAACTCTGTAGCATTTTTAGTTTTATTATTACCACTTATAAAATAGCTACTTGGCAAAACTGTAATAACATCATTAGGTAGACTTTGGTTTAAATACCAATAATTATTATCTATATATGATATATTTTCTGTACTTAAATTAAATATTATATTGTCTTCACAACTACAAGCAAAATCTTCTATAGGTTCTAAAATTGTCACTACAGGATCATCTACTGGATTAGTAATTATAATAGAATTACTTGGCCAATAAAATTTATATCTTGTTGATTTAACAATTTGTCCATTTTTTTCAGTATCTATTTCCACCCATTGAGTATCTGAACAATAAGAAGTTAAATCTTCAACAAATACTGCTGCACTATTTTCAGTTAATTGAGGTGGATTTGTTTTAACTAAATCAGTTTCACTTGTTATATTATATATAGTAATTTTATCTACGGGTTGTTCTAGATTTTGATTATCATAAAATTTTAAAACATGAACACCACCTGGACCCAATTCTTGCCAATCTATTCTAAACCAGCCACTTCCACCAATGCCTTGACAATTAGTTAATAATACATCTTCATCTAAACCAATAGCTACTAAAGAATCTTGATCTGAACTTTTTAAACCAACAACACTAACTATTGAAGCAGGTTGAGGTTGTTCAAGTGCTTGTTGTGCTTGAGTTGATTGATTTTGAGCAGTATTTCTACTTTGACCACCCATACCAACTAATAAAGCAATTACAATTACTGCTATTAAAACAGCTCCACCTATTAATAATAAATATTCAAGTGCGCCTTGTGCTTTTCTAAAATTAAAAATAATTTTATTATTCACAATTAAGTATATACAAAATAGGTTTATAAATAGATATATTTTTAAAAAAATAAATAATTAAAAAAATAAATTAAAAAGAAAAATTAACTTTTCTTTTAACTAAAGTAATAGTATTTTCATTTTCTGAAAATGAAATTATATTTAGTTTAGAAGAAGTTACTTTTTCTATATTTGATTTATATTTTTCTAAAAAATTGTTATCATCACAAGAAATATTTATGCTGACCATTTCTGAAGGTACTAAATGATTTTTCTTTCTACTAGATTGAATAGATCTAGTAAGCTCACTTACTTCCCATTCTTCTTGTAATTCTTCAGATATATCTAAATCAATAAAGATTTTAATTTTGTCATCTACTAAACTACTTTCAAAATTACCTTTTGGAACTAAATTAGAAAATTCAATTTTTTTAAAATTACCTTGATTACACATTATATTTTCAAAAATTTCTAAAAGACCAACATCTTGTCCTACAACAACTAATTTAGGTAACATCCATCTTAATCTTTTTTTCAGATTTTCTCTTAAGTATAAAGATGCTTGAACTATATCTTGAGATAATTGAAAACTAGAATCTAATTCTT
>CAYXWT010000062.1:0-3585 GCA_964468895.1 uncultured archaeon
TATTAAAAAAATACTTTCTAGAGAATAAATATAAAATCATTATTTTTAAAATTTAGATTGTATCTTTTTATTTTAAAATAAAAAATTTACTTGTTTTTGATTTTTATTTTAGTTTATAAATGGTTTATTTAAACATATTGTAACTAAATTGTATATGACTGAATCAGAAGATAATGTTAATTTAAGTAATATAAAGTTGTTTGGAATTGGATCTGTAGGTTGTAGAGTTTTAGAAAAAATATATGGAAATTACTTTCAAAAAATAATAATAAATGATATGCCTTGTGGTTTTGGAGATACTAATGATTTACAATTAAAAGAAATGGAACAAATAAAGATTAAATGTGCAAAGAAACATTTTGAAGCAATTTCTTCAGATAAAGTGATATTTGAAGATGTAGCAAATTTTAAAGAATTAACAAATAAACTTATTTATTCTTAAATTGATAAAGATAAAATGTATAATTTATATTGTGACTAAATTTGGATTAAAAAAGGGTTTAATTATATTTTTATTTATTATATATTTTCAATTGCTAATTGTGGACTAATAATTTCTATAGATGTTTTATTATATTTATTTTTATAGATCTCTTTTATTTCTTCAAAATGGCTTATATTATCTGTAATTATATATTTTGCATTAGATTCCATTGCTAATATAAAATGTAAACAATCATTATATTCATTTTCTCCAATTCTTTTTTTAAAAATTTTAGAAATTTCTTTTGCAATTTTTGTATGTGTTTTATTTGTAGTAATTTCTATTTTTTGTGAATTCTTTAAAAATGTTAACTCATAAGCTATGCTTATTTCTGCATTTAATTTTTTCTTTTTACAAACAGATTTAATTTCTTCTTTATATAGATCAGAAATAATGATTTTTTTATTTTTATTATTTAATATTTTTTCAAAAATTAATTTACAAAATTGGGATTTATCTTTTTCTGATTTTATAGTAGCGATATATATGTTAGTATCTAGATAAGGGTAATTATTTATTCTTGATTTTTGTTGCAATTTTTATCACTATTTTTATTCCTCTATAAATTCAGATATTTTTTTGTAATTATATATATAATACAGGGTACTTATACAATATATAGGTTTGCTTTTTTAAGTAAAAATAGTTCGTTTTTAAAACATATGTTTTTAAATACAATTATTTATAATTTATTTATAATTAAAAGTAATTAAATAAATAAAAATTGAGCTGGGAAAAATGAAACAATATTCTGTAACATCTATTATAGATTATTTATCTAAAAAACCAAATTCTAGTATTCCAAAAATATCAAAAGACTTAAATCTTTCTAAAAATACTGTAAGATCTGTTTTAGAGTCTTTAGATAATAAAAATATGATTATTTATAAATTAGATAATAAAACAAAATATTATTTTTTATCTATAACTAGTAAAAATGAAGATCTTACAAAATATAAAACAAATACTTATTTTAATTTAGAAATTTCTAAAGAACAAAAAAATCTTATTAATTATTTATTTACTACTATAAAGAAAAATTATCTTAGTTCTGTAAAAAAATTACCTCCAAAAACACATATGCAGAAGATTATATTTGATATTAATAAAAAATATAATTTAAAACTACCTATAGGGTGGTATCAATTTGGGACCATTTGTGTAACTTCATTTAATTATTTTGATACATATGTATTTGATATTAATCAAATTAAAAAACAATTAGGTAGTCAATTTAATAATTTAAATAATTATATTAAAGAATTAGTTGATAAAGTTCATAATTTAAATAATTATCAAATTAAAGAAAGACAATATAAAGAAGAAAATAATAAATTATATTTGTATTCTTTATATTTTTCTAAAATTTTAGAAAATACAGATAAAACTCTAGAAATAGAAGATTTTAAAGAACTTAAAGATATTTCTAAAAAAATAATAAAAGAATCTCTTTATCTTAAAGCAAAATCAATAGATCTAAATAAATATTCTAATGAATTCTATAGTATTATAGAAACTATTTATTTAATATCTAAAAATAATTCAAATATTTCTAAAGTAGAATTAAGAGATTTTACAAAAGATATATTTAATAAATATTGGAAGATTTTATCTCTTTTTAATTTTAAAAGAACTTTAAAATCTTTTTTTAATAAAAATATATTAGATTTTAGATTTGATAATAATATTATTTATGCAAAACATGATTTTAAAGAATACCGTAATAAATTTTATGATCAATATTCATTAGAAGATATATATCGTAATAATAAAGAGATATTAGATTTACTTTCTAAAAATTAAAGTGTAATTTTCAAATAGATTTTGGTATTAAAATATATAATTTAAATCTCCCTATCTATTATCAGATTATATAAATTTAAATAAATTAAATATTATTATATAAAAGATGTTTTTATGGTAAAACCTATTAAAGCAACTCTTGCATTAAGAGGAGACGATGCTAAAAAATTTATTGAGTCTTGGTTAAAAGAAATTAAAAACCCTTCTAAAGGTAGAATTAAATTTATTAAAGAAGCTGAAAAAAATAAAGCTTTTATTAGAAAAAGACAATATGAACAAGAAAATAATGTTTGTACTTTTAGAATCAAATATTAATTATTTACGCAACACACTATGGCCAACTACCCTTTAGAAACAGTTAAAATAGTTTTAATGGTATAATATATATAGTTTATAATAATTAAAGTATTTTTAATTGGTGATTTATATGAAAAATGTAATTAAGTTATTTGAAAATAAAAGAGTAAGAAGTAAATGGGATGAAGATCAAGAAAAATAGTTTTTTTCTATAGTTGATGTTGTAGTTATTTTAACTGATAATGATTTTCAAAGTTCTAGAAAATATTGGAATAAATTAGCTCAAAGATTAAGAGATGTAGGAAATCAGTCGGTTACAAATTGTAACCAACTGAAAATGTTATCTTCTGATGGTAAATATTACCTTACTGATGTTGCTGATACTGAACAATTATTTAGATTAATTCAATCTATACCTTCTAAAAAAGCAGAACCTTTTAAAATGTGGTTAGCTAAAGTTGGAAGAGAAAGAATAGATGAAACTGATGATCCTGAACTTGCAATTGAACGAGCAATGTATATTTATTTACAAAAAGGGTATTCTAAAGAGTGGATTAATCAAAGATTAAAAACTATTGAAGTTAGAAAAGAACTTAGCGATGAATGGAATAGAGTTGGTATTGACAAAAGAGAAGAATTTGCAATTTTAACTAATGATATTACTAAAACTTGGTCTGGAAAAACTATTAAAAATTATAAAAAACTAAAAAATTTAAAAAAAGAAAACCTTAGAGATAATATGAGTAATATAGAACAGGTTCTAAATATAGCTTTAGAAATATAAGTTCTACTGATTTTTCTTTATAAATATTAACAAAGAAGATTTTATTATTTTTTTAAGTAAAAATTTCTAAGTTTGTGAGTATTTAATTTATTTTATCTTTATTATAATTTTTTGCTACGGCCAAGTACTGTTTAGAAATCATTATATACTTTTAAATATAGTAATATATTATTGTGTTTTGTTTAATAATTTAAAGTTAGAGGTTGAAAAAGAGGTC
>CAYXWT010000063.1:0-3515 GCA_964468895.1 uncultured archaeon
TAAAAATTCTTTTTGAAATTCATCATAAGTTCCAGCAATTATATTTTGTCTTGCTCTTTCTACTAATCTATGCATAAACCTAATATTATGAATAGAAAGTAATAATTTAGCATTTGGCTCTTTAGCTCTATAAAGATGGTGTAAATAAGCAAGAGTATGATCTTTACAAACCTCACAATCACAATCTTTTTCTATAGGATTATAATTATGTTTATATTCTTCTTTCCAAATTTTTAATTGTCCTCTATTTGTAAAGATAACACCATGTCTTGCCATTTTAGTAGGATAAATAGAATCAAAACAATCTACACCTTTACCAATAGATTTAACAATATCTTCTGGTGAACCTACACCCATTAGATACCTAGGTCTTTTTTTATCCATATATTCTAAAGAATAATCTATAGCTTCATACATTCTTTCTTTACTTTCACCAATAGCTAATCCACCAATAGCAAGACCATCAAAAGGAAGTTTGTTTATTTCTTGAGCACAATAGTTTCTTAAATCTTTAAAAGTACCACCTTGTACTATTCCAAAAATAAGTTGATCTTTATTTTTATGATTATTAATTGCCCGTTTAGCCCAGTCAATAGTCCTATTTGTTGCTATCTTATGATCTTCATAACTATTATTTGGACCTAAAAGATGATCTAAAACCATTGCAATATCAGAACCAATAGTATTTTGTATTTTTATTAGTTCTTCTGGACCTATAAAATGAGTGTCACCATTAAATGGACTTCTAAACTTAACACCTTTATCACTAATAGATATTAAAAATTCTTTATTTAATAATTGAAAACCACCACTATCAGTAAATATACTTTTATTCCAATTTATAAAATTATGATAACCTTTAGATTCTTTAATTACATCTAAACCAGGTTTTAGAAATAATAAATAAGCATTAGAAATAAAACACTGACTACCTAGTTCTTTTAAAACTGGAAAACTTAAATACTTTGCAGCACCTTTAGTTACTACTGGCATAAAAAAAGGAGTTTTAATTTTTCCATGTTTTGTTTTTAAAATACCACTTCTTGCATTATTACAAGTATGTTCAATTTTAAACATCATTTATCACAATAATAAAATTATTTATACAAACTTAATTTATTTAAATTAAGGATAGAAAAATTAAAGTAAAAATAGTTCCTAACAATATATATGGACCAAATTTAGGAAGATTATAATATATTGGTAAACTTTTAATTTTTAATTTTTTAAATCTTTTTAAATCTTCTTCTTCAATAACTTGTCTTTGTCCTAATTTTAATTTTTCCAAAAGAGTTTTAGAAATATGTTCAGTAGCTATTACATCTCCATCTTCTATTTTTTCTAAAGGTAATTTTTGAAGATAAATATACTTTTTAATTTCGTCTTGAAATATCATTATAAATAAACCCAAAAATATAGGAATAAGAGAATAATAAAAATATATTGGAAGAGAACCTAATTTAATAGAATAATGCATAAACAAACAAAAAAATACAAAAATTAATATAGATTTTATAATAGAAGATATTTTTTGTTTTAAAAACTTAGTTGTAAATCTAATTTTAGAAAACAATTTAAATGTATAAATTAAAGATACAATTACTACTGAAAATAAACATGAAAAAAGAAGAACAAATAAAACAAAAGGTTGATTATAATAATAAGGTAACATCAAATTTATAGCAATAAACAATTTAATATCACCACCACCAATTTTACCAAAATAATAAATTATATATCCTACAACAAATATAGCTACACAACCTAAAATTATATTTAAATTAGAAATAAAAGAATAAGTAAAAATATTAAGTATTAAACCAATAATAGCTAAAGAATAATTTAACCAATTATAAATATAACCTGATTTATAATCAGTATAAGCTGCAAAAGCAATTGCTAATAAAAGAATAACTATTCTAATAATTAGTAAATCAAACATATATATCCTTATTTATATTTTTATGTAATTTCATTTTAATTTATTTAAATTTAATCTTTTTAGAAAGATCTTTTAGCTTAGACATATCCATATTACTAGGATCCATACTCATATTATCTAATCCGCTAGTTTTTAATTGTCTAGCCATATTATTAATACCATTTGAACCCATTCTTTTAAACATTTTTCTCATTTTTTTAATATAAGAAATAAGTTCTTTAACTTCTTCATATTTAGTTCCAGACCCATTAGATATTCTTTTTATTCTACTTCTATTTAAAAAACCTGGCTCATTATTTAGTTCTTTTTTAGTAAGAGAACTTAATATTACTCTAAATTTTTTAATTTTAGTTTCTCCAATTTTCTTTTGACCATCATCTAATTTATTACCTACACCTAAAAATCCTAAAACTTTAGAAAAAGGTCCTAATTTGTTTGTAAAATCTAATTGTTTTTTAAATACAGCAAAAGTAATATTTCCTTTCATTAATTGAGTTGGATCAATTCCTTCCAATTCTTTTAAATTTTCTTCATTAGATATTTCTTTAACTTTTTCTAATAAACTACTAAGATCACCATAACCCATTATTCTAGATAAATATCTATCAGCATTAAATTCTTCTAAATCATCTATTTTTTCACCAACACCAATGAAATAAATAGGTGACTTTATAATATAACATGCTGTCAGAGCACCACCACCTTTTGCAGAACCATCTAGCTTAGTAATAATGACTCCATTAACACCAATAGACTTATTAAATGCCTCTGCTTGATCTTTAACTGCTTGACCAATATCAGCAGAAATTACTAAAAAAGAATAATCTGCATTAAAAACAGAATATATTTTTTTAATTTCTTTAGTTAATTCATCATCTAGTGCACTTCTTCCAGCAGAATCAACAATTATTAAATTTGCAGATTTTTCATGTAAATCTTTAAGACCATTTTCAACAACTTTATAAGCTATTTTTTCATCAGGTTCACCATAAAACAAACAATCTACTTTTTCACATAATTGTTTTAATTGATCATAAGCTGCAGGTCTATAAGTATCAGCACAAATAACTCCTACTTTAAAACCTCTTTTTTTATAAAATTTGGCTAATTTAGAAGCAGAAGTTGTTTTACCAGAACCAAACAAACCGCATAAAAGAATAGTTTTTGGATTTTCAGGAAGTTTATTTTCTTCTTCTCCACCAATATATTTTAATAAAATATCATAAAAAGTTTTCACTAAATGTTCTTTTCTAGTAAGACCAGTAGGTAATTTCTCAAAAGCTTTTTCTTCTATCTCTTTACTTATAGTTAAAACTAATTTTATATTTACATCTGAAGAAATTAGTGCTCTTTGTATTTCTTTAATAACTTCTTTAACTAAGTTATTATCAACATGCATTGAATTTTTTACTTTATCAACTGCATCTCTTAATTTATCTCCAAAACCCATTAGTTCTCACAATTATTTTTAATAATTTTAATATTTGTAAAATATATTTTAATAATATCTATATATAATATAAAATTAGAAATTAATATAAATAGTGGTTTATTAAATTATCTTTATTAAAAA
>CAYXWT010000064.1:0-3493 GCA_964468895.1 uncultured archaeon
GTGGTTATTGTAAAATAGAAGGTGTAGAAGTTGGTAGTTATGAATTAAGAACTACAGATCAAAGATCTATACCTGAATATAGTCCAAGCCAAACTGAAATTTATATTAGTGGAAATGATTCTAAAACTATAAATTTAAGTAGAGAAGTTAGTGGTTATATAAAAGTAAAAGTTTATGATAATTCTAATAATGCTTTAGAAAATGCTCATGTTTCATTAAAGAAATATGTAGATCAAGATGTTTCAGATGGTTATACTAATGCTGATGGAATTAAATTGTTTACTGTTGGCGATAATTCATTAGAATATAGAGTTGTTGTTGATGTTGAAGGATATGTAGTTGAAGCAAAAGCAACTAATTCAGTTAGCTCTGTTCCAGCTGAACCAACAGTTACTTTTAATTTAGAACAAGTAAGTGAAAATACATATTCATCCTTACATATAAGTGTTTTAGATGAACTTGGAAAAGGTTATAGTCATGCAAAAGTAGTTTTGTATGATTCAGAAACTGGATTTATGACAGATTTTAGTCCTAAAACTAGTAATTATGATGGAAATGTTACTTTTTATGTACCTACTGGTGATTATTATGCTTTTGCAATAAAAGGTAGTTCAACAGGTCAATCTAATGATTTTTATTTTGATGCAAGACAATCAGATGTTGCTGATGATGTTATTATTCCTATGAGTGTTTCTAAAGGTTATTTAGTAATAAATGTTGTTAATAAAGATTATGAACCTGTAGCAAATACTCAAGTTAAAGTATTTGATAGATATAATGGAAATGATGCTGTTGGTAAAAGTGATTTACCTTTAACTGATGTAGAAGGAAGAATTACTTTTGAAATTGGTGCTGATGAATATTATTATGCAGTAGTTTCAGATCCATTAGGAGAACTTGGTACAACTCAATCTTCATTTGTAAGGGTAAATAATGAAGATACTACTGAATTAGAAGTTGTTTTATATAATCAAAGAAATGCATCTTATAAACCAGAACTTGTATTTAATGGCCTTTATAGTGGAAATAAAAGAATGTCAGCTGATTTAAAAGCTGGTAAAGAATATGATGCTAGATTTACCTTATTTATTCCAAGTGATCGAGAAGGAGATAATAGACTTAAACATATTGGTGCAATTATTAGTGTTGGAGATGGTTCTGAAAATCAAAGTTCTCAAATAATGTATATGGAAAATGATTCTATATTAATTAAAGATATAGATATGAGTGGAGATCCATCAGTAATAAGTTTGAAAAAATATACTGCTTATGAAGATGATCAAGATTATTTGGATTTAGATGATCTTGAAAGTGAAACTAGAGATGAATCTAAATGGGTTAGTGTAATAGTAGATGAAGATGATTGGGAATATCATACTGCATATGAAATTACAACAACTATAAAAATTAAAGATGAAGCAGCATTTGGACAAGATTTAAAAATAAATTATTTAGGTTATGGTTATAATAAAGATAGAATATATGAAGTTAAGTTTAGAGATGGTGAAGGTGAACTTGATGAAATTACAAGTAAACAATTAATGACTAGTAGTTTTAATGTTGGAGATGAATCTGCTTGTGATTCTTCATTTTGTTTTAATATGATAATAGTAAATAAAAATGATGATTTAAAAGAAACAGTACAAGCAGAATATAGTTCTAAACCAGGAGTAGATTATAAAGCAAATTTTACAATAATTAATAATTCAGATGAAGAAATTTATAAGAATGCAAGATTACAAATTAAAAATCTTGATGAAGGATTAGATTTTAGTAATATTATAATTACTGAATATGATGGTGATCAAGTAGGACCTAAAAGTAATATTGAAGAAAAAGATTTTGACTTTGATATTTCTTTAAATGATATTGGAGCAAAACAAAGTATTAGAGGATTAATAGAATTTAGTCCAGTTTTAAAAGGAGATAGACATTTATTATTAAATTTTATTTCTGATCAACAAGTATTGTTTTCTAAAAATATAATTATACATGTTTTATCAGATAAAACTTTAGAAGTAGAAATAACTCCAGAAGTTCTTCCTGCTTATAAAGAAAATTTAAATGTACAATTAGAAGTTAAAGATTCTCAAAGTAGTTATCCAGTTTATTTTAGTAATAATGATGACAAAGTTATGGCTGTATTAAAAGATAAATATCTTCAAAATATAGGTGATTATCAAGAAGTTGGAGAAAATGGAGAAGTTTCTTTATCTATGGCAAATGCTTTACAAGAAGATGATGTTGTTTATGTGTATGTGCAAGCACCAGGTTATGAAACATATATTGAAGAAATACAAGTTACTGATGATATATTTTCATTAACTCCAAATACACTTGGAGTTAGCTTAAATGTAAATACAAAGAAAAATGAAAACATTATTTTTAATATAAATAATTTGATTGAAAATGATATCATAATTGATTCAATTACACTTAAAGGTCAAAGAAATGATCTTGATATTATTGATGCTGTAAAAATAAATAATGCTCTAACAACTTATGAAGGTTTAGAAATAAGTGGAATAAACCCAGATGAAGTTACAGAAAACTTTGATATTTCTAAAGAGATAAATTTGTTAGTATCAGTAAATCCAAAAGCAGAATATATTAGTGAAGTGCAAAATATTAGAGCTTATTTAGTAATAATAGTTCAAGATAAATATGATACAGAATTGAAATGGGAAAAAGAAATTCCTATAGCTATAACAGTTGGTTTTGATGGTGTTATGGATGACTCTACTTGTTTAGTACTTTCTGAAAATAGTTGGGAAGAAGTTGTATTAAATGGAAGTAGTGAAAAACAATTTATGTTTACAAATGGTTGTAGAATAAATACCATGCCAGTAAAATTAAATGGTGGACTTAAAGCAAAAGTTGAATTTGAAAGTAATCCATTAGGTAAATTTACTTTAAATGTAGGAAATAGATTAGTAGAGCTTTCACATGGTTATTATAAAACTGTATTTGATGCAATAGATATAGAAAAACAATATCCAGTAGTTCTAAAATATACTCCTGTAGGTAGATATACTGGAGATATTACTGGAAAAATAATATTTAAATCTATTAATGAAACAACAAATGGTCCTCAAGAACTAATAAGTGAATATAAATTTATTTTACATGTAATTAGTTTAGATGATTGTTATGTTTTATCAAAAGAATTAATAAAAATTAAAAATAGAGAACAAACAGGTGCTTTTACTATAGAAAACAAAGGTTGTGGAATGCCAACAGTTTATAGATTAAGTTGTGATGAATGTAGTGGACTTGATATTCAACCATATCAAGATATAGAAGTAGATGCTACAGGAAGTAGTGGAGATATAATTGTTAGTTCAGATGGAGCAATACCTGGAATGTATTTATTAAATATTTATTCTAAAGTTCAAGGTCAAAGAGGATCAGAAAAGAATGTAGGAAAAATAAAAGTAGAAGTACATCCTTCTAGTAGTAAATGTTTAGATTTAGAAAGATATGAATTTAATTT
>CAYXWT010000065.1:0-3485 GCA_964468895.1 uncultured archaeon
AGGAGAAGTAAATAATAGTTTATTAATAGAAGATCAAGAATATTCTATATATTTAGTAGACAAAGAACAAGAAGGACAAAATAATATTTTTAGTATAATTTTAGAAGACGATTTTTTGATATATAAAGATAATTCTTGGGAAAGTTACAATTTGTTTTTAGAAAGTTTAGACAAAATAAATTAAATATGTTTTGTTAAATGTGAAAAGCAATTAGATTAAGAAATTAAAAATAATTTTTCCAATTTCCAAAAAAAACTTTTCGTGAAGCTGTTGTTAATGCTATCATGTATAGAGACTATTTTTGATAAAACTTCAGATATAATGATTGAAGTTTATAAAAACAAATTAATCAATTACAATCCAGGTGGATTAGTTAAATGGTTAAAACTAGAAGAATTTGGCAAGGTAAGTAAAGCTAGAAATTCTTTAATAGTATTACTTCTTTCAAGAACCCCATTTTTAGGAAAAATAAGTCCAGGAATTAAAAGAATAAGAGATGCAATGAAAAATCAAAATTTAAAAGAATCTAAATTTGAATATTATAAACATTCTTTTTATATTGAATTAAGAGATAATAAATTTGATATGGAATCAAGTTCCCTGAAAAGTTAGGAGAAGAGTTCGGAGAAAAGTTCGGAGAAAAGTTTAAAGATTATTAAAGAAAGCAAAAACATTACAATTAATGAGTTGTCTAAAAAACTTAATTTAACAACAAGAGCTATTGAAAAGAACCTTTCTAAATTAAAGGCAGATGGTAAGTTAAAAAGAATTGGTTCTGATAAAGGTGGATATTGGAAGGTATTAGAATAATATCTTCTAAAAATGATGTGATTTAAAACATATTTTATGTTAGTTAAAACAACTGGTTTTTATAATGGTTGGTACTAATTATTATTGTAGACCACATATTTTGCAGGTAATTGTTATGTTATTAGAATTTAGAGTTAAAAATTTCAAATCAATAAAAGATGAAGTTGTTTTAAGTACAACTTTATTAAAAGATAAAAGTAAAGAAAATTTAATAAAAACAGGTAATAAATTTTATCCAAATGTACTTAAATCTTTAATGATAACTGGACCTAATGCTTCAGGTAAATCAAATGTTTTAGAAGCGTTATATTTCATGTGCTATTTTATAACTACAAATTTAGATTATAAGCCTGGAGAACTAATAAAACCAGTTGTTCCATTTAAATTAGATGATAATACCAAAAACAAACCTTCTGATTTTGAAATTAGTTTATTAATAAATAATATTATTTATACTTATGGTTTTTCTTTGGATAATAAAGAAATTTATGAAGAATACTTATATTCTGAAAAATCAGGAAAAAGAATAAATATTTTTAAAAGAGAAAAAAATAAAAAATTTAAACCCTTAAAAGATGAATTTGAAAAAGAACAATTAGAATTATTTAATAGAACAGATGATAATAGGTTATATTTATCTGTTTCAGCAAGTTGGAAGTTTAAAGTTACAAATAAAATTTATAGATTTATTAAAGATAAATTTAGTTTTATAAATAAACTACATAGATCTAATGTGAATTTATATAAAAAAATTCAAAATGATGATAAATTTAAATTTTTATTAGTTAATTCTTTAAAAGATGTAGATTTTGCAATAAAAGATTTAAAAATATCTACAAAGAAATTAGTTGAATTAGAAGATCGTAACAAATTATTTAAATTTATAGAATTTAGTGAAGGTAAAGAAAAAGCTGAAAAATTAAAAAATAATTTTGAAAATGAAATCGCTTATAAATTAGATTTAAAACACAAATATATTTCTAATGATAAATCAAAAGAAGCATATTTTAATATAACTGAAGAATCTCAAGGTACTAATAGATTTATTAAAATATTTGGAGAAATATTAAATACTATTGATAACAATGGTGTGATAATAATAGATGAGCTCGAAGTAAATTTACATCCTTATTTAGTAAATTATATTAATGCTTATATTAATAGTTCAAATAATAAAAATGCTCAAATAATATTTTCTTCACATTGTTATAATCTATTAGAATTAAAAGAATCAAAATTAAGACATGATCAAATTTGGTTTACACAAAGAAAAGAAGATCAAAGTACAGATTTATTTTCTTTAGCTGACTTTTCAGAAAGAAAAGATCCAAATCTAAATATCTTAAAAAGATATTTTGAAGGAAGATATGGAGCATTACCTTTTATAGATAAAAGGAAAGTTGATGAATAAATTATATATCATAAGCTAAAAAAGTGTTTTAAATAATATTGGATTTAAGGTTGAATGGATAGAATGGATAGAAAAGAACTTAATTTTGTTATACAAAAAGGAGAAGGACAATTAGTAGAATTTAAAGAATCTATAAATAAAAGTTTAGCTAAAGAAATTGTTGCTTTTTCTAATTCTAATGGTGGTAAAATATATGTTGGAATTGATGATAATGGTAAAATTAAAGGTGTAAAAAACTTTAATAAATTAAAATCTCAAATTCAAGATATTGCAACAAATTTAGATCCAAGTATTATTTTAAAAATAAGTAAATTTGAAGATATTTTAATAGTTATTGTTAAAGAAGGTAATAATAAACCTTATTCTTGTAGTGATGGTTTTTTTGTAAGAATTGGGGCTAACTCTCAAAAACTTTCTAGAAGTGATATTTTACAGTTTGCTATAACTGAAGGTAAAATTTCATTTGATGAGCAAATCAATAATGATTTTATTTTTCCAAATGATTTTGATGAAGATAAATTAAATATTTATTTAAAAAAAGCCAAATTAGATTATAGTTTAGATACTGAATCAATATTGTTAAATTTAGGTGTTGCTAAAAAAATAAATTCATATTTAAAATTTAATAATTGTGGAGTTTTATTTTTTGCAAAAAAACCATCTAGTTTTTTCTTAGTAAGTAAAGTTGTTTGTGCAGAATATAAGAATAATGAAAAAGTAAAGATTTTAGATAGAAAGATTTATGATGAAGGCATAATTAGTAATATTATTAGTTCAATTAATTTTATTGAAAGAAGAATTAAAAATGAATTTGTAATTAATTCTTTAGAAAGAGAAGAAATCTTACAATTTCCAAAAAAAGCTTTTCGTGAAGCTGTTGTTAATGCTATTATGCATAGAGATTATTTTGATAAAACTTCAGATATAATGATTGAAGTTTATAAAAATAAATTGATAATTTATAATCCTGGCGGATTAGTTAGATGGTTAAAACCAGAAGAATTTGGAAAAGTTAGTAAAACTAGAAATTCTTTAATTGCATCCCTTCTTTCAAGAACAACATTTTCAGAGAAAATGGGTACCGGAATTAAAAGAATAAGGAATGCAATGAAAAATCAAAATTTGAAAGAACCTAAATTTGAATATTACGACCATTCTTTTTATATTGAATTAAAAGATAGTGAATTAGAACCAAAATTAAGTTCCCTGAAAAGTTCGGAGAAAAGTTCGGAGAAAAGTTCGGAGAAAAGTTCGGAGAAAATA
>CAYXWT010000066.1:0-3480 GCA_964468895.1 uncultured archaeon
GAAGATAGATCTATACCTAAAAACTTAAAAATTTTATTAAATAGTGTTGAAGAAAAAATTAATAAAAACTGTAATGATGTAGAAATATCAAATATACTTTATAAATTAGAAGATTTAACTAATAGTACTAATATGCCACAATTTTGTAGAAGTGCTGTTTGGTCACTTGTAAGTAAATTAGAAAAACTTAAAGAAAGTATGATATAATTAGCTACGGCCAACAGCTATAGTAAAACTTAAAATATAAATTATAAATAATATAAATAATGAATTCAATAATTATAGAATATGCTAAAAATAAAAATCTAATTATTACAGAAGAAGGACTTAGACTTTTAAATATTGATAATTATAAAAACATTCTTGACAAATTAGAATTAGAAAATAAAGTATTTATTAAGCCAGAAGAAATTAGAAAAGTAATTGCTAGTACAAATTATAAAAATCCAGAAAATACTATAAATTTAAATAAACCTAATTTTTATATTTTTGATAAATACGATGTAACTAACCAAACTCTTTCTCAAGGAAAAGTAGAAGATTTTCAAAAACTATTTTTAGATAAATATAAAGTTCTATCAAATATTATTAAAACTAGAGAAGGTTTTAATTATACAACCATTGAAAGTGCCAAAAAAGAACTTAAAAATAAAGATGTAGATATTATTGGAATGGTTTATGAAAAAAGATTAACACAAAAAGGTAATTTGATGATTACTGTAGATGATCCTACAGGAAAAATAAGATTAGTTATAGTAAATAAAGATGAAAAAGAATTTTTAAAATATAAAGAAATATTATTAGATAATGTACTTGGTTTTAAGTGTGTAGTTTTAGCTAAGGATATTTTAATTTGTAATGAAGTGATTTATCCTGATATACCATATATAAATAAAATTTCAACTGTTAAAGATGATAAATATATGGCTATTATTGGTGATACTCACATAGGTAGCAAATTATTTTTAGAAAAAGAATTTAATGACTTTATTAACTGGCTTAATTTAAAAGATAATGAAAATAAAGAAGTTGTAGAAAAAATTAAGTATTTAGTTATAGCTGGAGATTTAGTTGATGGTGTTGGTATTTATCCTAAACAATTTGATGAGTTAGCAATACCAGATATATTTGAACAATACAGAATATTTGAAAACTTTATATTAAAAATCCCACAAAATATTGAAATATTTATAATACCTGGAAATCACGATGCTGTGAGATTATCTGACCCACAACCAGCAATTCCAGAAAAATTTTTACCAAAATTATATGCTCAAAAAAATATTCATTTTATGGGTTCTCCAGCATGGGTAGAAATAGAAGGTTTCAAAACATTAATATATCATGGGGCAGCCTTACAGGGTATTTATTCAACTATTAAAAATGCAACAATGGATAAACCTGATCTTGCTATTAAAGAAATTCTCAAAAGACGAGATTTAATGCCACAATATGGAGAACGTCAAACATTTGTACCTATTGAAAAAAACTTTATGGTTCTTAGAGAAATACCAGACATATATATAGGTGCTGATGTACATCATCACGCATATTCTAAATACAAACACTGCCATATGATTAACACATCTTGTTGGCAATCAATTACTTCTTATCAAGTAGAAAAAGGACATGTTCCAACACTTGCAAAAATAATGTTATTTAATTTTAAAAATCAAAAAGTACTTATTAAAGATTTTTATAAAGAAGAAAAGAAATTAGAACTTCAAGAATAATATGAATTTAGAAAAAATAAAAGCTACTAAAGAAATAAAAGAATATTTCAAAAATTTAGATAGAGATATACAAACATCAGTAGAACTAGCAAAAAAAGCAAAAATAAAAGGAAGAGATATATCTAAAGATATTGAATCTTTACCTGCTCCAGGTATTGCTGAAAAAACAGAAATATTAACTGGCCCAGTAGGTGTTGCAAAAGTTTATAATGAACTTTGGGAACAATACAAAAATAGAGAAAAAGTAGTTATAAAAATTGTAGATTTAATATTAGATGGAAAATTAGGAAATATAAAAGAACCAGAAAAAAAATTAGATCAAGTAATTAGAACTGGTTTAGTTATTCTAACTGAAGGAGTTGTAGTATCTCCATTAGATGGTATTCCTGATGTAAAAATATCAGTAAATCCTGATGGATCCAAATATGTAGATATTTATTTTGCTGGCCCTATTAGAGCAGCAGGAGGTACTGGTGAAACTTGGCCATTATTACTTGCAGATTATGCTAGACAAAAATTACACTTAGATAGATTTAAACCTACACAAAAAGAAGTTGCAAGATTAATTGAAGAAGTTAGTATTTATCAAGATGAAGTTGTAGCTAGACAACTTAGAATAAGTGAAGAAGAAATTAAAATTATTGCTGAAAATTGTCCGATTTGTATTAATAGTGGTCCTAATAGTGATGTTGAAATTATAGCTAATAGAGATATCGAACGAATTCCAACAAATAGAATTAGAGGTGCTATGTGTTTAGTTTTAATTGATGGGGTTTTTGTTAGAAAAATGAAAATTTTAAAAATTAGTAAAAAACTAGGTCTTAATTGGTCTTGGTTAGAACAAATGATAAAAGCAAAAAAGACTTCTGAAGGTACTTTTGAAGTAAAACCAAGTTCAAAATATATAGAAGGCCTTGCTGCAGGTAGACCAGTTTTTTCACACCCTTCTAGAGTTGGTGGCTTTAGACTTAGATACGGAAAAGGTAGAAACTCAGGAATTATGGCTAAATCAGTAAATCCTGCAACAATGTATGTCTTAGATGAATTTATTGCTGTAGGCACACATGGTAAAATAGAAAGACCAGGTAAAGCTTTACAGTTTTTTCCTTGTACAACTATAGATGGACCTATTGTTAAACTAATTAATGGAGAAATTGTTAGACTTAATAATACAAAAAAAGCAAAAGAAGTTTTAGAAAATATTAAAGAAATTTTATTTGTAGGGGATATATTAATTTCAATAGGGGATTTTAGAAAAAGCGGACATCCTCTAATAAAAAACGGTTTTGTTGAAGAAGAATGGTTAGCTCTAATAAAATATTTATTTAAAAAAGAAGAAATTAATAAAGATGTTTATGATAAATGTATTAAATTTTATGATAATCCAGATCCTTATAAAGCTATAGAATTAAGTTTAAATAAAAAAATACCGTTATATCCAAAATATATTCATTATTATGATTTACTAAATACAGAAGAATTAAAAAAATTAATAGCATATTCTAGAGATTGTGAAAAAGTATTTTTAGATAACAATATAGTTAATACAAAAATTAAAAATAATCTTGAACTTAAAAATATTCTTGAAAAAATAGGTTTGCCTCATAAATTAGATTTTGAAAATAATATTATAATTGAAGCAGATTATGCATATGCACTCTTAAAAACTATTGGTGCACTTAATGCAAAAAATGTTGAAGAAGAATTTAATTTTAATAATTTAAAAGATAAAAGTAGTTGTGAAATT
>CAYXWT010000067.1:0-3480 GCA_964468895.1 uncultured archaeon
AATTTCACAACTACTTTTATCTTTTAAATTATTAAAATTAAATTCTTCTTCAACAATTTTTGCATTAAGTGCTCCAATAGTTTTTAAAAATGTATACGCATAATCTGCTTCAATTATAATATTATTTTCAAAATCTAATTTATGAGGTAAACCTATTTTTTCAAGAATATTTTTAAGTTCAATATTATTTTTAATTTTTGTGTTAACTATATTATTATCTAAAAATATTTTTTTACAATCTCTAGAATATGCTATTAATTGTTTTAATTCTTCTATATTTAGTAAATCATAATAATGAATATATTTTGGATATAACGGAATTTTTTTATTTAAACTTAATTCTATAGCTTTATAAGGATCTGGATTATCATAAAATTTAATACATTTATCATAAATTTCTTTATTAATTTCTTCTTTTTTAAATAAATATTTTATTAAAGCTAACCACTCTTCTTCAACAAAACCATTTTTTATTAGAGGATGTCCACTTTTTCTGAAATCACCTATTGTAATTAATATATCTCCTACAAATAAAATTTCTTTAATATTTTCTAAAACTTCTTTTGCTTTTTTCACATTATTTAGTCTAACAATTTCTCCATTAATTAGTTTAACAATAGGTCCATCTATAGTTGTGCAAGGAAAAAATTGTAAAGCTTTACCAGGTCTTTCTATTTTACCATGTGTGCCTACTGCAATAAATTCATCTAAGACATACATTGTAGCAGGATTTACTGATTTAGCCATAATTCCAGAGTTCCTACCTTTTCCATATCTAAGTCTAAAACCACCAATTCTAGAAGGGTGTGAAAAAACAGGTCTACCTGCAGCAAGGCCTTCTATGTATTTTGAACTTGGTTTTACTTCAAAGTTTCCTTCAGAAGTTTTTTTTGCTTTTATCATTTGTTCTAACCAAGACCAATTAAGACCTAGTTTTTTACTAATTTTTAAAATTTTCATTTTTCTAACAAAAACCCCATCAATTAAAACTAAACACATAGCACCTCTAATTCTATTTGTTGGAATTCGTTCGATATCTCTATTAGCTATAATTTCAACATCACTATTAGGACCACTATTAATACAAATCGGACAATTTTCAGCAATAATTTTAATTTCTTCTTCACTTATTCTAAGTTGTCTAGCTACAACTTCATCTTGATAAATACTAACTTCTTCAATTAATCTTGCAACTTCTTTTTGTGTTGGTTTAAATTTATCTAAATGTAATTTTTGTCTAGCATAATCTGCAAGTAATAATGGCCAAGTTTGACCAGTGCCTCCTGCTGCTCTAATAGGACCTGCAAAATAAATATCTGCATATTTGGATCCATCAGGATTTACAGATATTTTTACATCAGGAATACCATCTAATGGAGATACTACTACTCCTTCAGTTAGAATAACTAAACCTGTTCTAATTACTTGATCTAATTTTTTTTCAGGTTCTTTTATATTTCCTAGTTTTCCATCTAATATTAAATCTACAATTTTTATAACTACTTTTTCTCTATTTTTGTATTGTTCCCAAAGTTCATTATAAACTTTTGCAACACCTACTGGGCCAGTTAATATTTCTGTTTTTTCAGCAATACCTGGAGCAGGTAAAGATTCAATATCTTTAGATATATCTCTTCCTTTTATTTTTGCTTTTTTTGCTAGTTCTACTGATGTTTGTATATCTCTATCTAAATTTTTGAAATATTCTTTTATTTCTTTAGTAGCTTTTATTTTTTCTAAATTCATATTATTCTTGAAGTTCTAATTTCTTTTCTTCTTTATAAAAATCTTTAATAAGTACTTTTTGATTTTTAAAATTAAATAACATTATTTTTGCAAGTGTTGGAACATGTCCTTTTTCTACTTGATAAGAAGTAATTGATTGCCAACAAGATGTGTTAATCATATGGCAGTGTTTGTATTTAGAATATGCGTGATGATGTACATCAGCACCTATATATATGTCTGGTATTTCTCTAAGAACCATAAAGTTTTTTTCAATAGGTACAAATGTTTGACGTTCTCCATATTGTGGCATTAAATCTCGTCTTTTGAGAATTTCTTTAATAGCAAGATCAGGTTTATCCATTGTTGCATTTTTAATAGTTGAATAAATACCCTGTAAGGCTGCCCCATGATATATTAATGTTTTGAAACCTTCTATTTCTACCCATGCTGGAGAACCCATAAAATGAATATTTTTTTGAGCATATAATTTTGGTAAAAATTTTTCTGGAATTGCTGGTTGTGGGTCAGATAATCTCACAGCATCGTGATTTCCAGGTATTATAAATATTTCAATATTTTGTGGGATTTTTAATATAAAGTTTTCAAATATTCTGTATTGTTCAAATATATCTGGTATTGCTAACTCATCAAATTGTTTAGGATAAATACCAACACCATCAACTAAATCTCCAGCTATAACTAAATACTTAATTTTTTCTACAACTTCTTTATTTTCATTATCTTTTAAATTAAGCCAGTTAATAAAGTCATTAAATTCTTTTTCTAAAAATAATTTGCTACCTATGTGAGTATCACCAATAATAGCCATATATTTATCATCTTTAACAGTTGAAATTTTATTTATATATGGTATATCTGGATAAATTACTTCATTACAAATTAATATATCTTTAGCTAAAACTACACATTTAAAACCAAGTACATTATCTAACAATATTTCTTTATATTTAAAAAATTCTTTTTCATCTTTATTTACTATAACTAATCTTATTTTGCCTGTAGGATCATCTACAGTAATCATCAAATTTCCTTTTTGTGTTAATCTTTTTTCATAAACCATTCCAATAATGTCAACATCTTTATTTTTAAGTTCTTTTTTGGCACTTTCAATGGTCGTATAATTAAAACCTTCTCTAGTTTTAATAATATTTGATAAAACTTTATATTTATCTAAAAATAGTTTTTGAAAATCTTCGACTTTTCCTTGAGAAAGAGTTTGGTTAGTAACATCATATTTATCAAAAATATAAAAATTAGATTTATTTAAATTAACAGTATTTTCTGGATTTTTATAATTTGTACTAACAATTACTTTTCTAATTTCTTCTGGTTTAATGAACACTTTATTTTCTAATTCTAATTTGTCAATAATATTTTTATAATTATCAATATTTAAAAGTCTAAGTCCTTCTTCTGTAATAATCAGATTTTTATTTTTGGCATATTCTATAATTGTTGAATTCATTATTTATATTATTGATAATTTATATTTTAAGTTTTACTATAGCTATTGGCCGTAGCTAACTATATCATACTTTCTTTAAGTTTTTCTAATTTGCTTACAAGTGACCAAACAGCACTTCTACAAAATTGTGGCATATTAGTACCATTAGTTAAATCTTCTAATTCATAAAGCATACTTGATATCTCTACATCATCACAATTTTTATTAATTCTTTCTTCAACACTATTTAATAAAATTTTTAAGTTTTTAGGTATAGATCTATCTTC
>CAYXWT010000068.1:0-3401 GCA_964468895.1 uncultured archaeon
ACCTACAAATATAGAATCACAACTATCTAAAATTAAATTACTTAGATCACATTTGCTAGCTATAATTTTAATAAATAATTTAGAAACTATAGATGAAATATTAGAATATATTTCAAGAACTTTTTATTATTTTACTTTTGGAAATAACTTACAAATTCAAGAAAATATTAAAGAAATTATTACTGAATTTATAGAATATAATTTTATAGAAAATATAAAAAACACAAGTAAATTAAAAATAAGTAAACTTGGAGAAAAAGTATGTCTATTATATCTAGATCCAATTTCTGCAAATAATATCATAACAGATTTAAATATTAAAAGCAAAATAGATATTGATAAGATAAAAGATTTAGAAAGAATATTTACTATTTGTAATACAACTGAATTATATCCTTATATAAATTATAAAAAGGATAATGAAGATGAATTATTTAATATTTTTGAAAATATTAAAGAAAAAATAAATTTTGATTATGAAGATTTAAATCTTTTAAATAAAATACAATTAAGTAGGTTAATTAACGATTGGATAGAAGAAATTTCTGAAGATCAGATTATAGATAAATACAATAGTAGTCCAGGACAAATACAAAACACAGTTAGTAAAAGCAATTGGATAATACATTGTATTTTAGAATTATCTAAATTTTGTGAAATAAATACTAATGTTTATAGATACTATCAGAAATTAAATATTAGACTTAAATATGGTATTAAAGAAGAATTAATAAATTTAGTTGAACTTAAAAATATAGGTAGAGTTAGAGCTAGAAAACTATTTAATAATAATATAAAGACTATAAATGATATTAAAAAAGATCCAAATAAGTTTATTAGTATTATTGGAAAAATAGGTCTAAATACTCTTAAAGAATTAAAGATAGAATTTAAAAATCAAATTCAAGAACAAAAAATAGAAATAAAAAATAAAAATACTTTTAAAATTCAAAAAAGTATTCTTGATTTTTAATATATTTATCACACAGGTTTTGCTGGATTATGAACAACAAGTAAGCCATCAACAATAAAATTATGATTATCTTCTATTAATATACTATAAAATTTATCTGTGTCATAAACTTTTGATATTGTTTCTACAATATATTCACTATCATCATAGGTTACTATATAATCTGACAATATAATATCTTTAACAAACATCCAGCCTTTATTTTTAATATTAATTATTTCATCAGCTCTAACTTTCAAGTCATTAATTAGATAATAATTGCTAAGACTTCTATTAAATGTTTTTAGAACTCTTTTTGGTTCAAATTCACTAGTAATTTCATTATATGAAACAACCACATCATTAACTTCAACAGACTCTATATTTTTCTCATAACCATTTGCCAAAAGAACTTTGTTTCCAGCTCCAAAACCACCTATAGAAGTTCCAGAACTCACCATATAATTCTGAGCATAAAATATTTCATAATCTTTTACAACTACATTATAAGTTTTATCAGTATAACCCTTATCTAAAGAGGTAACTATAATTACATTACCATAAGAGTCTTCCAATAAATCTCCAATTTTAATAAATTCGACTAATTTCCAAACACCATTAATCAAAACAGGATGATTGCCAGTAACTTTAAAATTATTATTTATAATATAATATTCATAATTTCCATTAAGATGTTCTTGAAGTTTTTGTACTTCTCCAATAACTTGTTTATCTTCAAAAAGATCATAACTTAAAACAAGATCTCCTTGTTTTATAGCTTTCATTTCTTTAGTAGATCCATCAGCCATAAGTACAAGAGTATCTGAAGTAAAACACATTTCTTCAATATAAAGTTCATTTGTTATTGAATCACAAACAGTTGTTGAACCAACAGTAGCACATACATTAACATCATAATTCCCAGAATCTATACTATAATTATAAGTCAAAGACCATGTACCATCACCATCATTAATTGCTGACAATGAATGTCCATCCAATATCACCTCAATTGTTGCAGAAGGCTCATTAATATTACCATATAAATGAACTGGTGGCACATCCCAAGCATAATACATTTGATAAGGTGAAGTGATATTAAGTGTAATTGTTAATTCATCACTACTTGAATCACAAGCAACATTTCCTATACTATCTGTTCCACAAATATTTACATCATAAATACCTACACCTAAAGTAGAAGTTGTTTTTGACCAAGTACCTCCATTTTTTATTGGAGTATAAGTTTCTCCATCTACTATTAAACTAAGAATTGCACTAGAATCATCAATAGTTCCAGTTAAAGTTGGAGTAGTATCTACTGTACTTAAAGTAGTAACAATAACACTTGGAGCAGTATTATCTAATTCTACAGTTTCAATTTTGCTATCACTAAAACTAAAAGCATCTGTTGCATTTACATTAATATCATAACTGCCAGAATCTGCTTTGGTATTTGATTCTGATATTGTATAAGTTATAGTATAACTATTATCTTCATTATCAGTTACTAATTCTGAACCAGTAATATAACCTGAATCTATTTCTAAAAAATCAGCAGTTACTGTTTGATCTATAGCATTACTAGCAACTGTTAAAGTAATTTCATATCCATCATTATAAAGTCCACTATTATTAGGAGTAACAGTACTTATTACAGGTGGATTTACTTAAGCATAATATTGATCACAAGATAAAGAACTATATTCTTTTTGTGCATTTATAGAAACTGGCACATAAGTATTTTTGTCTGTATATAACAAAATATCAAATTGTTTTGAAGGATAACAAGGTATTTCAAAAGCACCTATATTACCTGGAGTTAATTCAACATTTGTTGCAAGATTTATTTTTGTATTTAAAAAACTATAATTATTAGGATTTTCTGCAACTACTATTTTGTAAGCTGTAATAGTACCAGTAGTTTTAGAAGTTAGGTTTTTTACAATAATTTTATCTGTATAACCATCAGAACTTGCTTGTTCACTTTTAACCATTAAAATAGAGTCTTGAACATCAATAGTATCAGCTGTAAAATTACTTACTTGAATTACTTGCTTATTAGCAAATAATTGACTCCAATTTAAAACAACACTTGTTAAAATTACAACTACTAGAATTAATAAAACTACACTAATAATCGTAGATATAGATCTTTTATTCAAAATAACACCTTTTTTATAAATATATTTGTAAGATTATTTCTAAGGTTTTTAAATTAAAAAAATAGAAATGTCTTTAAATATTATAAATAGAAATTAATATAAATAGACATTTTAAATTACAACAATATTAATACCAATCTAAATTAATAGGTTTTATTAATTCTCTAACAACATTGGTAGCATATTGACCTTTATCCAAAATAAATGAAACTTTTATTTTTTTAAAATTTTTATTTTCATCTATATTTAATTCATCAGAACTAATATCTAATAATTCTAAATCA
>CAYXWT010000069.1:0-1308 GCA_964468895.1 uncultured archaeon
AAACTAATTTTGTTTTTTTACAAATAGAAATTTTATATAATGGTCTGGATTGTGTAGTGGTTTAGCATCTGAGACTGTGGATCTTAGGACCCGGGTTCGAATCCCGGTCTAGACCCCATTATTTTGAAAATTTGGTTAATTATGTTTTGCAATTATGTTTTTAACATTATTAATGTGTATTTCTAATCTCATTAAAGCATCTTCAAGAGTTACTTTTCTAAATTCTTTATTTTTAAATTGCTCTTCAAATTCACTAATTTCTTTAGAAATCATTATTTGTGTTTTTTGAGGTAAACTTTCAACAGCTTTTCTAATACCTTTTATTCTGTCATTAAATTTTAATTTTCTTTGTTTAATTAGCCATGAATTTTTAAGTTTGGATGGGTTTATAACAGGATGGAATCTAGCACCTGTAAGTGTTGCATCTTCTCTTTCTGTTAATGTTAATTTGCTGTTTCTTGTAAGTTTATGTAAAGGCATATTTATCATCTCTTTTAGATTATATTTTACATATTATTTATAATTATATTTAGATTAATTTAAATATCTTTTTATTAACAATTAGTGAAACAATTGTTTTTTTTATAAAAATATGTTTATTTGTTATATTTATAAATATTAATAATCTTATATAATATATGATTAAAAGGAAATTAGATGAAGTAATATTAGAAACTAAAAATTTAATATTAAGACCTTATAAAAAAAGTGATGCTAAATTTTTAGTGGAAAATTATAATGATAAAGTATTTTTAAAAAATCTACCTGCCATTCCATATCCTTATAATCTTGAAGCAGGAAATAAATTTATAAAAATTGCAAAATTTGGTTTAAAAAAAGAAAGGCCAACATTAGAATTAGTTGTATTTTTAAAATCTGAAAAAAGAGTAATCGGTGGAGTTTCACTTAAATGTATAGATTTTAAAAATAAAAATGCGGTAAGTGGATCTTGTTTAGCTAAACAATATTGGGGCACTAAACTTATTTATGAAGCAAAGTTAGAATTATATAAATTTGCTTTTAAAGAATTAAAATTAGTAAAGATAAGTTCAAAAGTATTAAGTCATAATATAAGAAGTAAAAAACATTTAGAGAAATTAGCTTTTACTCAACAAGGTTATTTTCAAAAAGATCTTTATGTAAAAGGAAAATATCTTGATGTTTTTTATATGGAACTTTTAAAAGGAAATTTTAAATATAAAGAATTAAAAAATAAGCTATTTTAATCAACTTTTTTTTATTTAGAAACATATTTTGGTTTATTTTAAATTTTGTACAGTTTAATTTAAATATCTTTTGATTAAACAT
>CAYXWT010000069.1:1408-3342 GCA_964468895.1 uncultured archaeon
ATTAAACATCTAAAACAAATAAAAATTAACTAAAGAAGAAGGTGGAATTATGCCAAGACCAAAAAGAAACCCATTATTAAATAAATTAAAAGGTCCTATTAAAAAAGTTAGTGCTTGTAATGGTAAGCGAAGACCTGAAACAAAATTACGTGCTGGTGGGTGGCTAAAAAAGTAAATTATTTTAAAATTATAATATAGGTATGTTTAGATTTAATGTTTTAATCAAATAAAAATATAATATGATTATTATAATAATTATAAAAATAAGAACAATTAGTTCATATTTTAAAGAATGTTTATGAAACAACTTTCGTTCTTTATGTTCTTTAATATCTAATAATTCATCAAAGAAAGTAATTGATAAAAATGTACCTACAGCAGATAATACTATAACAATCCAATATGGAATTGGTTGTAATAATATGTGTTTAAATAAAGATAAAAATAAAGAATAATTATAAATGTTAGGATTAAATATTAAATAACAAATATTAACTACTATTGCAACAGCCCATACTATCATTTCGGAATAAACCATTCTTAATTTAGTAATAATTCTTATTGGGAAATCAAGTAAGAAACCAGCATCAGCAATAGGTGTACAAAATACAAAAAAAGACCAAGTAAGAACAGTAATAGAAAGTCCTTCTTTAAGTCCTATTTTTAAAGAAGTAATAACAAAATAAGATATAATTATAGCTAAAACTATTATATATTTTTTTAAAGAATGAAGTTTAGTTTCATGTTTTAAATTTAATTTTTTTATTTTCATAAATTAATCACTTTTTTTAAAATAATTATAAATTTCTTTATTTAAAATAATATTATTTACTTTGCCTAATTTTTCTTTTTTAATAATATTATTATCTTCTAATTTTTGTATAATTCTATGGATTTTCATTTTATTTAATCCTTCAATATATGTAAGTTCATATTGTCTAATTCTACCTTCGTGATTAATTATTTTTTCAATAACTTTTCTTTCAGCATTATTTAGTAAATTTAATAATAATTTATTTTTAGATTTAATTACATTTTCGACTTTATTACATAGAATGTAATAAATTAATATGCCTATAAATAAACCTGTAAAAGAACTAATAGGAAGTATATAAAATAAATAATTAGACTTGACAGGTTTATTTAGTATATATTCTTTTAATTCATTAGTAGAATAGGTATCTATATTAGTAATATCTAATTTTTCTAAACTATTTATGTTTCTTTGTGCAGATACAAATAAGAGTAATGATCCTATTAGTAGTGTAAAAGAGATAAATAGTGCAAAAGCTATGATTATTTTCTTATTCATAATTATTAAATATAATATGAAACTTATTAAAAACAGGTTTTTTTTAAATTAGTGTCATTAATTTCATAATATTGTACTATAGTTGCATAAAAATAGATTATAGTTTCAAATATACATAATTATAGTTTCAACCTTATATTTATTAAAAATTAAATAAAAGGAGTGTGTATTAAATATGAATAAAAAAAATGTAATTGTATTTTCTTTAATTATTGTGCTATTTAGTTTTATTTTAGTATTAGGATTAGTTAGTGCTTATAGAGGAGATGTTATGCAAACAGGTCCAAACTATGACCCAGAAATTCATAATGAAATTCAACAAGCTATAGAGAATAATGATTACCAAAAATGGAGTTTGTTAATAAGTTCTAAAAATAATAATTCTAGAATACTTGAATATGTTAACAAAGATAATTTTGACCTTTTTAGTGCTGCTTATTTAGAAGCAAAAAATGGAAATTATCAAGAACTTATAGATTTTAGAGAATCTATTGGATTAGGCCTTGGAAATAAGTATAGACAAAATAATTTATCACATAGACAAAACCATTTTAATAAAAGCAACAACAATTAAAATCGGTTTTAATAAATTTGTCCAAACTTATTTTTTTTATTTTTTTAT
>CAYXWT010000070.1:0-3266 GCA_964468895.1 uncultured archaeon
AATTTTATTTTAATCTAACTTTAAATTTTGCGGATTTTAATTTTCTTGTTAAACTAGATTTTTTGACAAAACCTCTTTTTTTAGCTATAGTTTCTCTCATTCCATGAATTGCATATTTTTTTTTCTTAACAATATCTTCAAAAGATTTCTTATAATTGTTTCTAACTTTAAGAGGTAATTCTGACCAAGTTATACAAGAATTATTTTCTTTTATTGAAATTCTAGTATTTAACCAAGAACAAATAGAATCTATTTTTAGTTCTAATAATCTTTCTTGAGAAATAGTTCTATTATACTTTAAATAAAATTTAGATTTAATTAATTGATCTAAATTATTAGGATTAAAACCAAAATTTCTTAATACATCAAAAACAGCAATTTTTTTATAAGGATTAGTTATATTTAAAAAATAATATTTAAAAGAAATCTCTTTTATTTTTTGTTCATCTAAACCAATTAATTTGCCTAATCTTAGATTTAATCTAAGTATTTTATTATGATCTAAGTCAACAACTGGAGGGTTTTTAATAATAATTTTTCTTATAAGCTTATCAGAAAAACCATATATTCTTAATTTTTTTAAAACATGTTCTGGATCTAAACCAGTTATTTGTGGGTGTCTTAATATTAAAGATAAAAACTCTTTTTTAGTAAACCCATACACACTAGCTTTACTTAAAACATGTTCTGGATTTAAATCCATTATTTGAGGGTTTCTTAAAATTAATATCACAAATTTATTTACGTCAAACCCATATATTTTAGCTTTAGGTAAAATATTTCTTGGATCTAGTGCAATTATTTGCGGATGCCTTAACATTAAATTTAAAAACTCTTTTTTAGTAAACCCATATATTTTAGCTTTATTTAAAACGTGTTCTGGATCTAATGCAATTATTTGTGGAAATTTCAATATTAAAGATTTAAATTTTGTTATACTAAAACCATATCTTTTTGCCTTAGATAAAACATGTTCTGGATCTAATGCAATTATTTGTGGAAATTTCAATATTAAAGATTTAAATTTTGTTATACTAAAACCATATCTTTTTGCCTTAGATAAAACATGTTCTGGATTTAACCCAATTATTTGTGGAAACCTTAGTATAATATGTTTAAATTCTTCTAAAATAAAACCATAATCTTTAGCTTTATTTGAAATATCATTAAATGGAGTATTAAAAACACCACTATAAACACGAGGATCTTTTTTTGTTTTTTTCAAGAAACGTTCTATCTTTAACTTTGATAAGCCTTTACAATAAAATTCTTTAATTTCTATTATAGTGTGTTTTGTATTAATCATAATCAATAATTAGATAGAAACTAATAAAAACACAATTTATTTTCAAAAATTAGAATATTCATAATTATATAGAATAGTTATCTTTAATTTCATTTAAAACAACCTCTATAAATTTATTAAGTTCAATATTAAGAGAAATCTCACAAAGTCTAATTTGATCTCTATTTATATTAGAAGCAAAAGTTTTATCTTTTATTTTTTTTAAAATAGATTTAACTTTAGTTTGTTTCACATCTTTATCTGGTCTTATTAAAACATATGCTCTAATAATACCTGTTAATACATCAGTAGAATAAAGTGCTTTCCTTAAAGTAGTGTTTCGTCCAACATTTAAAACAACATTGTGAGATTTAATATCATCTATTACTTGTTGATCAACATTTTCTTCTAATAATATTTTTTCTCCAACAAGACAGTGTTCATTAATATCACCAGAAAATTTTTCAATATCAATATCATGAAGAAGACCAACAACAAACCAATAATCTTGTTCTTCTTTATTTAAGTCATAATATTTTGCAACACCTTGCATACCATAAGCAACCATATAACAATGATCTAAATTAGGATTTTTAATAATGTATTTATTTAAAATGTCTATGCTTTTTTCTTTATTTGGAATCATAATTACTCAAACCATTTGTTTTTATTTATTATTTAAATAAAATCTATGTATTTTACTTTGAGAAATATACTTTTTAAGATTTGTTTTAAGTTCTTCATTATACATTTTACTATTTAAGGCATTATTAAGTCCAATATAAGAAAGATCAGAAAATTGATCCCAAAGATTACTTTTTTTAATAAAAGAAATTAATTCTTCTTTTTCAGCACTACCTTTAGCAGGTAATTTAATGGAACTATATTCTCTAACTAATAAAGAACTATTAGTACCATATATCTTTTCAAAATTATTATTTTTACCATATATTATTAATGCTTCTTTTATTTGTCCAATTTTAGTATCTATATCTTTAGTAAGTTCTTTTTTCATAAATTCTAATTTAGTATATTCATCAACTAGTTTAACACCATCTTCATTAAGAAATTCATTTTGATTTAAGTTTTTAGTTTTTATGTCATGTGCTTTAAGTGGACAAATACTTTTAAAAGCACACCAATTACATAAAGCAGATGCTCTAGCTTTAAAATCATCATTTAATTTAGCAAGTTCTATTTTTTCTATACTATCAATAACATCTTCTTTTAATAAAACTAATTCATCAGGAGTTTTACTAGTTTTCATTTCAAGTCCACTTTCTAAAAAATGCCAAATAAGATCTATTTTTTCAACACTAGGATACATTCGTTTTATTGCTAATGAATAAAGAGCTAATTGTTTATCTTTATTTATTTCATCTTGAGTTTTAGTTCTATTATTTGTTTTATAATCATGTATTTCAAAATGTGTTTCATCTATCATTGTAAGTCTATCAATATAACCTACAAGATTATAAGTTTCATTATTTTTTTCACTTTTAAACTCTAAAGTAATTTGTAATTCTAAACCAATAGTTTTACCTTGATTAAATGGTTTATATTTATTATAATAATTAGTAATAAACTCAACACCCATTTTTTTAAAGTGCTGAGAAGAATAATCTTTTTTTCTAACATTCTCTATTATTTCTTCTTTATAATTTTTATCCCATTCTTTATAATAATAATTAATTAGATCTTCAGCAGTATTTAATTTTTTAAATTTTAAATCCTTATATAGTTTTTCTAAAGTATCATGAACACAACTTCCTAAAAAAGCCTCTATACCTTGTTTCATAACTATATCTGGTTTAGTAATATAATTAAATTTAAATTTTAAAGAACACTGTTTGAATGTTTCTAATGAAGAATGTGAATATCTCATAAATTATCTTTTTTTTTATTTTCTTAACTAATATAAAAATATAATATAAAACAGTTTATATAGTTTATTTATTTATTTTACTACGGCCAACTACCC
>CAYXWT010000071.1:0-2810 GCA_964468895.1 uncultured archaeon
GAAAACTACTGAGCCTTAACGGGTTCCGGGGGTTCGAATCCCTCACTCTCCGCCATCCTTTACTAAAGTTTCGGATGGCATAGCCACTTTAAAAATCATCTACTATGTAGGTGTTTTTTGTTTTTCAAAGTTTTTTGTTTGACTTTTCATATAAAAGTGGGAAAATTAAAGTATATAAATATTTTTAAATTTAAATTAATTTATGACAATAATTGAAGAAACAAAAGATGGAATAGAATATCTATTCGGTTTATTAAAAGAAAAATCACGGACAATTACACGTGTTGCTTTTTGGAAAATTCCCCATACGAATACAAAACTTGAGGATATTTGTTTAAAAATTGGACGTTACAATAAAGATGATTTTGGATTAGAAATTCTTGAAAATAAAAATCCTAAAAGCGAATTAACATTAGATAATGAAGAATTTCAAAAATTACTCGAATTTTTATCAGACAATTATGAACCTTTTAAAAAAGGCGTAAAAGAGTATCTTCCTATTAATGATGATTTTGATCAAAAGAATATAAAACATTTAAAAGCAATTTTCAATAACCCTAATAAAAAAGAAATTCTAAGTTTTATTAATGATAACAATATTTTATCAGATGATTTGATGATTGGATTAGAAACTCAAAATAAAATAAAAGCGGTAGAAGAATTTGAAGTTATGTTGGAACAGAATCTAATTGAAGAAAAGTGGCAAAAGTGGTTAGAGTTAAATAGTTGGATCTTAGGTAGTGAGTTTGTTAAAATTCTAGATGAAAGAAATATTGATACTGAAAATATAAGTGATTATCTAATGAAAGCATATGATGGTTTCTTAGATATTATAGAGATTAAAAGACCAGATGGTAATTTAAATTTTTGGGCAGACAGTCAAGATCATGATAACTATATTCCCTCATCCTCTCTAATAAAAGCTATAACACAAGCAACAAAATATATTTGCGAAGTGGAGCGTGAAGCAAATAGTGTTAAATTTTTAGAACGGGTTAAAAATATAAAAACTATTAAACCTCGTTGTATTTTAATATTCGGTAGATCAAATAATTGGAACAATAAACAAAAAGAAGCATATCGTATTTTAAACTCTAGTTATCATAATCTAACAATAATGACTTACGACCATGTGCTAGCAAGAGCAAAGAGAATTTTAGATATTAATTAATGTAATAGCTAGTTTTGACAATTTAATTGTCTTAGCAAATCACAGTATCAAAAAAAAAATTTAAAAAAACATGATAAAAACTAATGTAAAAAATAATCTAAATGAACTTCCAAATATTAGAGAGAGTCTTATTAAATTATATGATTCTAAAAATAGTTTGGAAATAAGAATTAAGACACTCAATCAAATACACTATAAATTATTAGATATAGTAAAATTAGATTTAAGAGGAACAAAATTTTATAGTAGATTTAATAGCATTATGATAAAAAAAAGTTATGCCGTATATTATTATCTTCTTTTAGTAAGTCCAAATTTTGCAAAATCAAAGATGAAAAATTTTACTTATAATGATGTTATAAAGAATCATGGTGTAAAGATGATAGAAAATATTATAAGTGAAGTGATTGAAAATTATATTAAACTTATTAAAAATATAGAAAAAAATTATAATATTATTTCTAAAGATATAGCTGATTTTGAAACAGTAGATTTTTTAATAAATTTGAATGATAAATATCTAATTCGTAAAGCGTCTGGAATTGTATTGTCCGACATTTTAGCAGGAGATTTAATAAAATTTCACAAAAAATATGAGATAAAATTACCTAAAGATGATGGCATTGACGATTTGCGTAATAATATTCTTTCAAAAATAAAAAATAAAACTATAAAGAATTATTTTTATAGTAAACATAATGATTTTAAAATAGCAACAGAGGTTAGGAAAGATTCTGCCCATCCTAAAAATAAAGCGCCAAGTAGAGATGATATTATTAGGGTAAAAAAATTTGCAGAAAAGTTTAGATTACATTTCGATATTCTATAAGATACAAGACTTTCAATAGTAACATTTTAACCATCTATATTGTATAATTAAGATACTTTAAATAATTAATAATTAATCAAAAAAAACATGGCTAGAGATTATAACACCAAAAATAATAGCTCTTCTTTTGATGAAGATACTATTGAAAAAGTATGGGAGAAGGGGGAAGTCGAACCAAAATATCCCAATTTTCGAAAAGACAAATGTGGTGCCAGTATGAAACGTACTAACTACGGAAAAACAGAAAAGTGGGGATGGGAAATTGATCACATTAAGCCAGTTGAACTTGGAGGCACAGATGAAATAGATAATTTACAACCTCTTCAATGGGAAAACAATCGTAATAAAAGTGATAATTATCCTAATTGGGATTGTAAAATTAAAGATTAATGTAATAAACCTCCTCATAAAAGATATCTACTAAGTAGGTATTTTTTATTCCATTTTAACCATCTATATTGTATAATTAAACCAATCTAAATAAAAAAATATGGAAAAATACTTATTATATATTCTAAATATTTTATTAATTGCCTTACCTCTGGCCATTTTTGAAATTATAATAGAACCAAGTGGAGGATGGGGTAGTTCTTGGCCAAAACATAAATGGTACGCCAAACCATTCGCACCAAAAAATAAAATTATAAAATTATTTGTAAAGATAATTAATGTAGAATCACCTCTCAACTATCATTTATTTGTTTTTGGATTAATTATTCCAATCATCATTTTAGTAGAGCATTTCTATCTGACAAAAAATATATTATTATCAATAGCTTGTATTATAGCAATACTGGTCTTTGAAGATTT
>CAYXWT010000072.1:0-2800 GCA_964468895.1 uncultured archaeon
GAAAGATTATATTGTCCAGCTCAACAATATATTATTAAAGCTAAAATAACACCTATTAGTGGTGGTAATATAAAAGAAATAAGGTTTCCTTTTGTGCCTTTATTTGAATCATAAAATTTTTATAGATTTTAATAAATTATTATTAGTAATTGTGAATTAATTATGTTATTTGGAAATAGTAAAAAAGAAAAAAAACAAATAGAAATGCTTTATAATTTACTAAAAGATAAAGCTAAAAATTTTACTAAAGATGACCTTATTCTTGCAATTACTAGTGAAAGCTATTCTAAAAAAATTGCAAAAGATGTTCTTAAGAAATTTATAAAAAATAAAATTTCTTTTAAAGAAAATATAAAACCTACAAAAGATAATGTTGTTAAAAATAAAATTGATATTTCTAAACAAAATACTTCTTTATCTGAAAAAGAAAAAGCTCTTAAAGAATTAGGACTTGCAATTACTAAATCTAAAAAAGATTTTAAAGATAAAGATAAGGCTAATAATAATAATCATACTAATAATAAAACTAAGATGTTAGATTCTAAAAAAATAGATCCAAAAAAAGATCTAAAAAGTATTACTCCAAAAAACAAAACAAAAAAGATAGCTAAGAAAAAACCTTTTTTTATTACTAAATGGTATTTTAATTTAGAAGATAAATACTATGAAAATATTGATAAAATTAATAAATCTGTAAAAATAGTTCCTTTAATAGATTCTATTGATAAAATATTTCCTAGTTATATATTATTTTTAATAATTTGTATAACTATTTTAGGGTTAATATCATATTTTGTGTTTTTTACTGGAACTATAAGTGAATTTAATATAAATGTAGATGTAAGTGATACTGCAGGAAATTCTATTAAAGATGTAAATGTAACTTTACAATATGCAGATCAAAATATAATTACTAAACAAACAGATGTTTTTGGTGCTGTTGAATTTTTAAATATAAATGCGAAAAAGAAAATAACTGTTTTTGCAGAAAAAGAACAGTACGTTAATTCAGTTAAAGAAGTAGAAATTAATTCTAAAAGTTTATATGAAAAAATAGAAATGTCTATTGATATAGGACATACTCTTATTCCTGGTGGAGCAAAATCAAGACAAATTTATTTTGTTTATAATGATGTTGTTATTAATGGAGATTCTTTAAATGTAACTTTAAGTTGTAGTAATTCTAATATTGTTCCAGAACCTAGTTCTAGAGTTGTTCTTAATGGTATTTTAAATGTTAATCAACCTGCTGGTTGTGGTGAATTAAAAGTTAATGTGATTTCTAATAATTATCAACCTGTAACAAATCAAACTTTACCTGATAATGATAAATTGAGTCTTGTTCCTTTTGATAGTCAAAAAGGAAAATTAGAAGTAAAAGTAAAATCTATTGGTGGAATATCTGTAAATAGTGCTAGTGTTACTATTTATGGAATGGATGATTCTACTACTCCACTTGATGAATCTGATATGATGTTGTTTGAAGGTGCAACAACATATCTTGGAGTTCACACTTTTGATTTAAGTCCAGGTAGATACTATGTATCTATAGATAAAAGTGGATACATTACAATGCCTAAATCTGGCCCTTATGAAATTGTTGTAAATAATAAAACTAGTATTGAAGAAACTTTATTTAAATTTTCAGATTTTGAAGATATAGATTGTTCTAATACTTTAATGTCTCAGTTTTGTAATACTACAGGTGCTTTAGATTGTTCTAATACTATTTTACAACTGTATTTGATATTTAATGATGATGGATCTTGTAGAATTGGTGATTTTACTAAAATAAATGCAAATTTAGTAGATATGAATAATAGTTCTAAACTTATTATTGGAGATATTTCTATTTGGAGTAAAGAAATAGATAATAATTCTTATTCGCTAATAACTACTAGAAATGATGTTAATAATACTACTTTTGATGTTATTAAAAATAAAGATTATCAAATAAGAGTTTTTAATACTGAACAATATGGTTATTTAGCACCAGAACCAGAAATTATTTTGAATATTGAAAGTGAAGTTACTAAAACTATTCTTTTAGAATATAGAGCTTATCTAAATAGTGGTATAGTAAATACACATGTTGAACAAGATAATTTTGATATAACTAATGCTGCTGTTTATTTATATTATGGTGATGGAGATTTCAAAGATACACTTGTAAGTAATCTTCCTAAGTTTACTAATAGTAGTGGAGATGTTAATTTTAATAGTATTAGAAGTAATAAGGATTATTACGCTTATTCTATTTCATATCAAAATCATTCTCAAGGTCAATCTAATAAAAGAGAATTAGATTCTAATTCTGTTTTAGAATTAGATGTAGATTTAAGTTCTCAATCAAAAATACTTAATTTAGAATTAAATGTAAGTGATTATAATATTGAATTTTATGATCTTTCTGAAGATGAAATTGATTCTGAATATTATATAGTTAATGAAATTAGTGAAAACACTAAAGAGTATGTTTTTAGTTGTGATGAAAGTAGATTATATGCAGTTATTTCTTCAGATAGTTATCCTACCTATCAAACAGATGTAATTCATTTGTTATATGGAGATACTGTTTATAAACAAATAGATTTAGATTATGATTTAGTTAGTGGAACTTTAACTACAGATCTTGTTTATAATGGTATTTATGATGAAACTGGAACTATTCCTGTTTCTGAAATGAATTTAGCAGACAATGCTTTAGATAAAGAATATAAATTAAAATTTATAATAAATACTTCAGTAGTTGATAAAGATTATTCTTATGCTTTTATTAGAGCTGGAGATTATATAACTG
>CAYXWT010000073.1:0-2780 GCA_964468895.1 uncultured archaeon
CCTTGTTTAGGAGAAGCAAAAGATCTTGTAAATATTACTAATAGAGATGCTAAATGGTTTAATGTAATTATTAATAATCCTATTGTTGGATCATATTTAATTGAAGCTGACATTATAATTAATGATACTGCTGTTGGTGAACTTCCATTTTATTATAGAGCAGAATTTCAAAATGGAAATTCTGTATTAAGATTTCCTAGTGATAGTAAATTAGGAACAACAATTTCTGGTTCTGAAAAACAATCTTTATATGCATACTCTAAAGAAAAAACTTTATTTACTGGTGCATCTAATTTTTGTAATAGTGAATTATGTTATTATTTTTCTGTACTTGATAATTCTAGAAAAATTACAAAAAATATAATTGATTCTTATAATGCAGTAGAAAGTACAAATTATGATTTTAGTTTTAGATTAAGCTTTGAAAAATCTTTACAAAATGTAGCAGTTAATTTTTCTAGTCAAGGTTCAACTATTAATTTAAACAATTATTTTATAACTAATAAAAGTTCAGAAAATTTAAGTGGAGATCAATTTGAAAATATTGAACTAGGAAATCTATTAGTTGGAGATCATATTAGTGGTAAAATTAATTTAGATGTTTTAGATGATGCTTCTGATACTTTAGTAATAAATATTTTATCTAATAATGAAATTATATTTACAAAAAATATTTCTTTTAATGTTAAACAATCTGAATTATTAAATGTAGACGTGGTACCTAATGTTTTTGTTCCATTTATTGCTAATGATTCTATAGTTCAAATTAAAGACGATAGTAATCAAACTATTGATTTAGCAAACGTAACTATTAAATTAAATTCAAAAACAATTTTTACTGGTAAGAGTGGAAAAAGTGGTTTGTTTGTTTTTACACTTCCTGCTTGTAATTTAGGTGATGTTGTAGATATTATAGTTTATAAACAAGGTTATAAAACTGTAAACATAAAAAAAGAAATTAATAGTAATTTATTAACACCAACTCCTGATAGTTTAGATTTGCATATTGATGTTTCTAAAGAATATGATATTACTGAATATGTAGATCTTAGAAATAATACAATTTTACCTTTATCTATAAAATCTATAACTAGTACTTTTGATTCAAAATATTTAACATTAGATACTTCAACTTCTGATTTATTAATAAATCCAAGTGATAGTGTAGATTTAAAAATAAATGTAAAGCTTACTAATGATGCTTTTAATTTAATGGTTCAACAAGTTTTCAAAGGTGATATATTAGTAACTGTTGAAGAATCTGAATTAAATAAAAGTTGGATTGTAAAAATACCATCTGTTATTAGAATAAGTTTTGGAAATAGTGTAGATGATATTGATTGTTTAGAAATAGAACCTAGTGAACAAGAAATAAGAATTGGAGCTGAAGAAAATTTTGATTTTTCTGTAAATCTAAAAAACAATTGTAAAGTAGATAATGTTCCTTCTTCATTAGGAAAATTATTTGCAAAAGTTAATTGGAAATCTAGTAAACAATTAGGTGATTTTTATATTTATAATTCAGAATCTGAAGAATATCATAAAATTAAAATTAAAGATGAATTATTAATATTAGATGGATTTTATTCTAATGAAGATAAAGATATAGATATTAAATTTGTTCCATTTAATATTAAAAAAGGATTATCTGAACCTCAATTATCATTTTTTACAACTAGAGCAAATGTAAATGGTGTTGATGAAATTGAGGGTGTTCTTAAAACTAAAATTATAATTAATGATTTTACAAGTTGTGTACTTTATCCTAAAAGTGTAATTCCACTTGCACATTGTCCACTATCAAGCAATTATTCAGGAATGTATAATAATCAATTTGGATTTAATCCTTATGGTTATAATGCAGCTAATCAATCAAATACAAATATTCCTTATGGGGTTGCAAATCTAAATAGTATGTTTTATGATCCAAGTTATCCTAATCAAAATACTATGTATATGATGAACTATCAAAATTATTTAGAACCTAATAGTACACAAAATACACAAAATATGCAACAATCATATATGGATCTTATTTGTCCTAAAGTAAGTATTCCTATTAAAAATAATTGTTCAGAAGATATTGTTGTAACTTTAGATAAAGATTCTTATATTACCATTGATACTGAAGAATTGTTAATAGAAAAAGGTAAAACTGAAAATTTTAATGTTCAAGGCGGTTCTCAAAGAGGACAATTTAAAGTAGGTGTTAATGTAAAACCTGATTTAGAAATTGTAGATGATTATACATATATTGGAGCTTTGAAATTTCAAGTAACAAGTTCAAATACTCAACTCCCTGAAGATTGTTTAGTTGTTAGTCCTAAAGAATTTGATTTTTCTAAAATTTTTAATGATAATCCACAAACATTAACTGTTACTAATAAATGTTATTCAGATGGTTGGAGATTAGAATCTGTTGTATTTAAAGATTTAAGTCAAGCAACTTATAATAATGAAATTAGCTATTTACAAGTTACGGAAGGAACTAATCAAGCATTAAGTTATTTAGAACATGTTATTAGTGAAGGTGTTCAAACTCAGACTTTTGCAATTTTAAGAAATCCAAAAATTAATACTATAAAATTAGAATTAAAAGATACTTCTAAAGCTTCAACATTAGTTACAGATTTAAGATCTGCAAGTAGTCAATTAACTGGCGGTGGAGAAACATCTGTTAAATATAATGTGTTGCTAGGAGTTAATTTTACAGCACCTGATTCACATTCAAAAGCATCTAAGAATGTACCTTTAATTTTAAAAGATGATTTTAAATTAAC
>CAYXWT010000074.1:0-513 GCA_964468895.1 uncultured archaeon
GATATAGAAGCTATTTCTTTAATTTCATTAGTATCTTTATTAATTATTTTAGATTGTTTATCTAATAATTTAATAACTTCTTTTGTTGCTTTACTAATACCATTCTTTATATCTGTAGGAACAGCTCCAGCAATTATGTTTTTAAGTCCTATTGATACTATAGCTTGAGTTAATATTACTGATGTTGTAGTACCGTCACCTACTTTTTCATTTGTTTTAGCAGCTACATTCTTAACTAATTGAGCACCTACGTTCTCAGTAGCATCATCAAGAAATATTGCTTTAGCCACAGTAACACCATCTTTTGTTACTTGAGGCATGTCAAGACTATCAATAATAACATTTCTTCCTTTAGGTCCAAGTGTTACTTTTACAGCATTTGATAATTTATCAATTCCTGATTTAAGTTTTTCTTTAGCTTTTTCATTTAAAATTATTTCTTTTCCCATTGTCTAAATTATTTTTTTCAAATATACCAATTATTTTATAGATTTCATAACAAAATCTATACTA
>CAYXWT010000074.1:523-2766 GCA_964468895.1 uncultured archaeon
TATACTATATGAAACACCATTTCTTCCAATATTTATTTTATATGTATGCTATAACCATTCTAATACTGATAGTGGATTTGTAGCCCAATTACTTTTTTCATAACGTATATTTAATCTACCATAAGAATGATAAGCTTTACTAATAATCATTATTCTATTAAGAAAAGGAATTTTTACTTTTAATTTTCTTTCATTTATTCCGAATTGCTTTCCCATATTAATTATTTTATGAATTTTTTAAATTAAAGTTTAATTAAATTACTTTTAATTTTAGCTTTTAATTTTTTTATATTTTTTTCATGAAGTTGTCTTACTCTTTCTCTAGTTAAAGATAATGCATCTGCTAGTTCTTGAAAAGACATAGGTACTTCACTATCGAATCCATAATATTTAGTCATTATAAGTTTATCTTTTACTCCTAATTGTTCGATATAATGAAGTATTGTTGTTCTAACATGTTCTACTTCATCTTGTTTATTTATATCATTTACATCAAACCCTTCTAAAACATCTAATAATGTAACATTAGTTCCTTCTTTAACTTCTTTATCAAGGCTATTAATTGAATTAAAATTAGAATGCATTATGTTTTTAATAGCACTATATGGAATTTCAGGAAATTCATCTTGTATGTCTATAATGTTTGGTTCTATTTCATGTTTTTGTAAATATTTATTTCTATAATTATTTATTGTATTAATGTATTTGTTTATATTAGATGGTAATTTAATGGTTTTTGATTGTTCTATATATTGTAAAATCTTTTGTCTTATCCACCATACAGAATAAGATATAAGTTTAAATCCTCTACTAGGATCGAATTTCTCTACAGAAATAATAAGACCTTCATTACCTATAGCTATTAAATCAATTAAAGAAATACCAGGTTTTTGATATTGTTTTGCTACTGACACAACAAATCTTAAATTAGCATTTATTAATTTATCTTTAAGTTTTTGATCTTTTGTTTCTTGATATAGCATTGCTATTTCAAATTCTTCTTCAGCAGATAACATTTCATATTTTTTTATTTCTTCAAAATATCTATCTAGTTCTACTGTTCTAGTTGTTATTTTATTAGTTATTTTTATTTGTCTCATAGTATTTTATAATTTACTTAAAAAATCTATTGGCATTATTAAACATTCTTTTTTATTATGAATAATTTTATCGAAGGTAAAAAATATATTTTGATTATCAAGTTCTTTTTCTTGTTTTTTTTCAATCTTCTTTCTTAATTTAGATATATGCTTACTTTTAATTGTATTAGATATTAGATATTTATGCAATTGTAAAGATTTTAATAATTCATTTTTTTCACATATTAAATTCTCAATATCTTCTTTTGTTAGATTAGAATAAGGCAATAATTCATTTATCGCCTTAATTCTATTTTCTAAAAGTATTATTGTATGGTTTTTTTTCATTTTAATTATAATGTTTTTAAGATTAAAAATATTTTGAAATTTTCTTAATACTGACTTATGTAATCTATTTATAATCAGTTATTTATATTAGTGTTTTTATATATAGTAGTTGTAAGTAATACTACTATATCCATTCTATTGTAGGTTTTCCGCAGTAGCCTTTTTCCCATACATACCAAGCATAGGCTATCATTCCAGAGTTTTTCATTTTTACCCCATCTTTATATAATGAAACTCTTTTACTAAATTGGTAAACGGTTTTTAATGGAAATTCTTTATCCTCAAACATAGTTCTTCTTTTCTCGCTTTCTAAAAAAACGGTTTTTAAGAACATTGCTATTTTGCCATTACTTTTTTTCTTTGCTTCATTTACAAATTCAAGTGCATATTTGAAAGGTGGGTTTGTAACTATGTTTTCTGCTACATATTCGGCTTCAAAAAAGTTTTCTACTATTCCATAATTTCGGTCTATTAAATCACTACTTCTTACTTCAAACCCTTTTTTTAAAAAGACTTCACTTATTGCGCCATCACCACAGGCACATTCCCAAATATTTCCATTAAAATCCTCTCGTTTCAATAGTTCATCTACTGCATAACTTGGTGTAGGGTAAAAATCATCCTTTTCCCTTTCGCCATTGCTTCGGCTACTGCCTACTATACTTAATGCTTTTGTCATATTTATTTAGTTTTGTTATTAATTTACCGTACTACTTACAACAACGTATAAAGTGCATTGAAAAAACGCACCTTATACAATGCGTTATGTGGCATTATACTCATTCACAAATTCATTCAGTAACTCTTCTGTTGTAA
>CAYXWT010000075.1:0-2668 GCA_964468895.1 uncultured archaeon
TATGAATAATAAAAAGGAGCGCTTTTAACCTTTGGTTCAATTCCCGCCAGAAGCTTTTGGAATTATTTTAACCCTATTTAAAAATTTTTTATTATATTTTTTAAATTACATATAAATTTGATATTACAATTGAATCTCTAATTTTACTATGGATATATATTATTTATGGTGTTTAGATATTTATATTTTATTTATAAAAATAATTAAATAAGTGTTTTGATGTTTGTAAAAAATAAAAAAGTAATTTCCACAATAATTGCTGCTGTAGTTTTAATTTTAATAGCAGTAATTTTATCTTTAATTGTTTTAAATTTTGGAAAAAGTCTAACACAAAAAGAAACTCAAAAAGTAACTGAATTTTATAAAGAAGATACAACCTTAAGAGGATTAACTTATATTACTGATAAACATTCTAGTTGGTTTAAGTTAAAAAACACTTCTTCAAAACCAATCACTTTTACTAAATATAAACTAATAAGTAATGATATTCCTAGTGAAATAGATCGTTATTTAGATTATAGTGAACCTATAACTATAGATCCTGGTTATGAAGCAATAATTCCATTAGTTTGTTCTCCAGAACGTTCTTTTAAATTAAGTTTGTTAAACTCTGATAATAAAGTAACTACTATTTCTTTGAATAATGTTGTAGACTATAAACAAAATACTTGTGATAATCTTCCAAATCTAGTTTGTTTAGGTTTAGTAGATAATGGTAGTGGAGATACTATTGATGATTCAATAGTTGTTTGTGATATAAATGATTTATATAATGTAAGAAATGATCTAGATGCTTTTTATTTACAAGGAGATGATATTGATTTAAATGTTGAACCATATAATGAAGATGCTGATTATGGTTTTAATGTTATTGAGAAGTATTCTACATCAAGTTCTTATTATTCAAATTATACTTCTGTAACTCAAAGACTACAGACCAATACAGAAATTACTCACTTAAAAGAGGTATATTATAAACCATATGCTACAGGAACTTATAAACTTCAAATTGGTACAACTTATGGAAATTATGATATTTATAATGGAAACAATGTTACTGTATCAAGTACTTCTGTTGATTATGTTTGGGATATATCTGATGAAAATATTAGTCTTTTAAAAGATACTGTTTATTATTTTAAGATTACAACTCCAAGTACAAGACCAAGAAGGGGTTATGGCTTATATACTGGATCTCTTTGGGAATCTAAAGGTTATTATCGTGGTTCTGCATTAGAATCTACTCATACACTTTCATTTGGAATAAATGCAGATTATATAAATGGACCTGCAATTGGTTGGGAACCAATTGGAACTTCTTCAAGTCCATTTGTTGGAAGTATTGATAATGATGGTTATATAATAAGTAATCTTTATATAAATAGACCTTCTAGTGATTATATTGGATTATTTGGTTATACATCTAGTGAATTTTCTATAAATAATATTATTTTAGAAAATGTTAGTGTTACTGGTAAAAATTATACTGGGGGTCTTGTTGGTCGAGCAGTTAATGGAAATATTTTTGGTAGCTCTTCAAATGGTTCAGTTTCTGGCATAAGTAGTGTTGGTGGTTTAGTTAGTCAATCTGGAGGAACAACCATTTCTTCAAGTTTTTCGAGTGGTTCTGTTTTAGGAACTTCTAGAGTAGGTGGTTTAATTGGTTTTTGTGATGGTCCTGTTTTAAATAGTTATTCTTTAGGTGATGTTATTCGTTTATCAGGTCCACAAACAAGTTTTGGTGGACTAATTGGTTATAGAAATACAATCCCCAAAACAGTAACTAATTGTTATTCGACAGGAACAATCTACGGAACAGATTGGAATCCTACAGATAGAGGTTTTTCAGGAATATCTCTAAGTGGTACTGGTAATTTTTGGGATATAAATACATCTTTACAATTAACCAGTTCAAGCGGAGCTATAGGTAAAACAACATCAGAAATGAAAACCCAAAGTACTTTTACTGATTGGAACTTTACAGATGTTTGGGCAATAGATGAGGAAGATAGTTATCCTTATTTAATAGATAATGAACAATTTCCACATCCAAAGCCAGTATATAGTGTTGTTGTCAATACTATGCCTGGAACTTATAATACAATATCTTTATATCTTACATTAACTTCTAAAGCAGATTATATATATTACACTACTAATGGAGATAATCCAACTTGTTCAGGTAATTTATATACTTCTCCAATTTTAATTACTGGTCCTACAACAATAAAAGCTACTGGTTGTAAATCAGGTTATGGTAATAAAATTTATTCATTTACTTATATTTTATTAGAACCAGATTATTATATATTTACAGCAGATGATTTAAATAATGTAAGAAATGATTTAGATGGAATTTATTTATTAGCAAATGATATTAATTTGAATATAGAATCGTATAATGAAGGAGAAGGTTGGGAACCTATAGGTAACTATACGAATAAATTTAATGGTGTTTTTGATGGAGGTGGCTATAATATAAATGATTTGTATATTAATAGACCTGGATCAGATTATCAAGGACTATTTGGATGTACTGGGACTGATTCAGTTATAAGTAATATAGAATTAGATATTATTAATGTTATTGGAAGTTCTTATACTGGTGGTTTGGTTGGTCAATCTTCTGGAACAATTACTTTAAGTTCTTCAAGTGGAGATGTTTCTG
>CAYXWT010000076.1:0-2658 GCA_964468895.1 uncultured archaeon
AACTTATATTAAATTAATTAAAAAGAAAAAACAAAAAAATAAAATTATTAATTATGTGTTTTCTAATTTATTGTTAATGCTTTCTCCAGTAACTCCTCATTTTTGTGAATATATGTATCAAAAGTTTAATAATAAAACGGAAAGTATTCATCTTAAAGAAATATCTTTAGCAAATTTAGATTTAATAAATAAAGAATTGGATTCTTGTTTTCAATTGTCTCAAGATATAGTTCAAGCTTCTTTATATTTAAGAGAAAATTTGAAAAAAAGATTAAGATGGATGTTACCTAAATTAGTTGTTGTTGGACAAGATATTGGACAATTAGAAATTTTTGAAAATATAATGTGTAATCAAGGTAATTTTAAAAAAATAGAGTTTTCTAATTTAGTTCCAAAAGGTAATTTTGAAAGTAGCTTAGTAGATGATAAAATAAAAATATTTGTTGATTTAGATATATCTAAAGAATTACAAGAAGAATGGGAAGTAAGTGAACTTACTAGATCTATTCAATCTAGTAGAAAGAAAAATCATTTGGTACCGTCAGAAATGGTAAGTATAAATATTTCTTGTGATGATACTAATTTTTTAGAGAAATATAAATCAAATATAGAAAAAGTAACTTCTTCTAAACTAAATATAATTTCATTTTCAGAAAATGAAAATACTATTACTTTAGTTAAAAGAAAAGTTAATTTTTCTTTCTAATTCTTTTTTTTAATTATTTATTTTTTGTTAAATATATCTATTTATAAGTTTATTTAACTAATATTTAATATGAGTAATATAATTTTTAGTTTTAAAAAAGCATAAGGTGCACTTGAATATTTATTATTAATAGGTGGTAATGTTACTCAAACCTTTGCAATTAATATAAAAGTTACCAAGGCCAAAACAAATAGAGAGATTACTACTAATTCTAAAGATGTTGAATTTATAGCTAATATTGGAGACTCTTGTCTTTTAGGAAATTTTTCAGAAACTGCAGGTAGTATATTTATATCTCCTTATGATGATTTTTGTATGGCTGATAATATAATCCTTGACAATTATGTTTTTGATTTAAATATAAATGGATCTGTAATATATAGTAAAGTGTCTTTTTCTGAAATGGATTCTCCACCTACTAATTATAATCCAAATTCATTTAATTTAGCATTATATTTTAATCAACAACCTTATACTGAGAATTTATTACCTAATGCTACAAACACAATTGATTTTGTATATTATGATTCTTCTAATAATTTTATAGGTAGTAATCAATTTTCTTTTGATTATAATCCTTAATTTTTTTTAATTTTATCCTAATATTAGTGGTTCTGTCATATTTTGGAGATTATTTTTTTTTTAAGATGGTATTTATAAATTGATTTAGTATATATTTAATTGTGAATTATAAAATTATTTTTAATTTTAGAAAAGCACAAGGCGCACTTGAATATTTATTATTAATAGGTGGTGCTGTTCTAATTGCAGTAATTGTTATTTTTTTATTAGTTGGTATAGGTGATCAAAATAGAGATGCAGCTCAAATAAAGCAACTAAAGTACAACAATTACTTGGGCAGCCGCAACTAGCTTCAATAGTTAGTGTTGTTGGCTTAGAAAGTTCAGATAAAGATTCTTTAGTAGCTATTGGTTTAGATGATACTGTGCCATTAACTGATTGTCAAGGTATTGGTGGAAGTGGCTGGTTTAGAATATATTGGCAAGAATTAGGTTCAGGAGTTCATGTTTTAAAATTTTTTAATTATCTAAATATAGAACAACCAGCAAATAAAATTACAATTTATAATATAACAAGTGAAACTGATTTAGTTAAATCAAATCCTCCTCAATTAACAGAAAATACTGCTGTAGTACATATTAAAGATTTAACTTCTAATTGTTTAGATTCTCAATGGGTGGAAATAGATACAATAAAAGATGGTCAAGTTGCTAGATCAATAAGATCTAAATTTTATTGGCCAAGTAATTCTGAAGATATTGCTTTAACTTTAGCTTTTGAATCTTCAGGTTATGATGATATTGATAATTATTTTGATATGTCTATTGGAGATGATATTAATTTTATAGGTACAACTAGTATTTCTGATATGAACTATGATTGGAACCTTACAGGTTTAACTCCAAATAGTTTAGACGGTTGTAATGATCAAAATCATTGTGTTTTAGATAGTGATGATGTAATAGGTGGATTTTATAATTTATCTTTAGAAGCTTATAATGATGCCATTTCTTTATATTCTGAAAAAGAATTTGTGGTTGTTAGTAATGATTTAGATAGTAGTTATGGTGACGGAGGCTTAGCGTCATTAAGTTCTAATAACACTATTAATTTAGATGCAGGTCTTAGTGGAAGTTTAGTTAGTTTTGATGGTAGATATAATTGCCATTTAGTTCTTTCTAATGGTTCTAATATTTCTAGTAAAAATGATGTTGAGGCTAATAGTTGTTTTTTTGATGTTTATGGTTCACAAATTGGTGATCCTAATGCAACTTATGATGTTAATATTTTAGTTACAGAGATTAGAACTGGAAGAACTATTAATAAATCTAAATCTATTGAAATTACTGATCCAGCAGATGATTCTGTAGTAACAATTCTTTCTCCTAGTCTTAATTCAAGTTATAGTTGTGAAGAAAATATAACATTTA
>CAYXWT010000077.1:0-2646 GCA_964468895.1 uncultured archaeon
CCTACTAATGAAGAATTACAAATTGCTAGAGAAGTTAAAGAATTATTATAATCTTTAATTTCTATTTCTATTTCTATTTTATTTCAATTTTAATTTTTAACCATTTTATTTATAAACTGTTTCTTCTTCTTTTTTTTTATAAAACTTATTGTTATAAAGTGATTGAAATGCCTTTAAGAAAAAATATTAAATTAAAAGTTTCTAGTAGAAGAAATGAAGTAAAAAAGAATTTAAATGATATGACTACAAAAAATATTAAAGAAATTTTAGAAGCTTCAGTTCATAAAAAAGAACCTATAAGGTATATCTTATCAAAAGGTATAGATTCTAGAATTATAAAATCACATGGTTTTACAGATCTAATACTTCAAACATTTAGTTTAAGATTAATTAGAAAATTAAATTACATTCCTAAAAAATTAGAATTAAAAAAAGTATTTGGTACAGTGCCTTATGGTGAATTAAAAAGAAGTGGTTATACAATTTCTGAATTAAAACAAGGTGGTTTTAATATTAAAGATATTTTTAACTGTGGTTTTACTATTAGAAATTTATATACTGAAAACTATAGACTTAGTTCTATTAGAAAAGCTTTAAATCCTAGTATTCATGAGCTTTATAAAAATGGTTATACTTTAAAAGAATTAATTTCTTCAGGTTTTAAATTAAAAGATATTGCCTATTTAAAAGCACCTTTGAGATCTTTATTAAAAGCAGGTATTAAGTTTCCAGATTTATTAAAAATAGGTTTTTCTTCTAATCAAATTACAAAAGCTATAAGTGAAATACAACAAATAGAAAAAAATAAAATTTAACTTATTTATAGGAGTTAGTTATGTTTTAATTTTTAACATATGTTTTTAAATTTAATGATGTTTAATTTAAATATTATTTTAAAGTTTAAATGTGAATTTAAAGGAGGATTAATATGAAATCTAAAATTAATATTTTGTTGGTCTTTTTAGGTATTATTGTTGCTTTGATATTAGGTTATTTTTTATCGACTAATTCAGATGTTACAGAAGGTAATGCAAAATATATTTTAAATAAAGAGATGAGTAATGAAGATTTAAAAATTTATGAAGAATTTGCTATGAAAGAAATATCTCGTTACATATATGAAAACGATGTTAATAGTAATAATTTAGTTATTAGATTTTCAACAAATGGTAATTTAGTAAAAGGTAATTTTTTAACAACACCTTATAGAAGTTATGTTATTAAAGGTAATAAATTGATTGTAGATACTGGTTCTGGAAATTTAATAACAGATTTACCAGATTGTTCTATTGTAGAGCATGGTGGTGATCCAAATGATCCATTTAGTTTTCCTTCATTTTGGCATCTGAGCGATGGAGAGACTACTGAACTAGATAATGTTACATCGATTGGTTTTGATTAATTATATGGAGGAATATATTATGAAAATTAAAATAAATTACTGGTATTTGCTTATAGGTTTTGGAATTGGACTTTTATTATTTTTTCTAATAAATGGTTTTAATAGTTTTGGGAATTCAAATTATGTCTTTAAAAACAATGATGATTCTTATCAAAAGTGTGTTGCTTTAGATATTTCGAGATATTTTTTAGAAAATAATATTCCAGAAAATGATATTTGGTATAGAGAAAGTACAAATGGTTTGTGTATACCAGGTAATATAAGAACATATGATTCAAAAACCTATAATTTAAACTTTTATAATATTAAAAAAATTTTTAATGATAAAAGTGTTCTTGCAGAAAGTGTGATTTTAACAAATAAAGTTACAGGAGATACACACATTTTTAATTCTAAAGTTTGTACAAATGGTTATATTAATGGACTTCCTTATCACTTATCTGCTAAAAAAGGTGTAGATAATTTATATACTCCTGGGCATAAGGAATAATGTTACCTTTAAAAATCTTTTTTAAGTTTGTTTTTTATTACTATTGCTTGTCCATTTAAATTGTAAAAAACAAATTTGTCTTTTTCTTTTTTTAATTTATTTACATATTTAGTGATACCACTACATCTTCTACTACCATAATCATCAAAGACTATTATTCCATTTTTTACTAATTTAGGCCATACCCAATTTACAATGTCTTTTGCAGAATTATAAACATCTACATCAATATGTATAAATTTAATTGTTTTAGATTTTATAAATTTACTTGTTTCTTCAGGAAATATTCCTTTAAGAACTTTAATATTTTTAAAATTAAATTTATCAATTTTATTTTGAACTAATTCTAAGGATGTATCTGAATGTTCTCCATTTTTGTAAATTGTATCTTTGTTGCTGCTTTTAACAACTCCACAAAATGTATCACACATATAAAATTTGGATTTAGATTTAAGTTTTTTTAAAGCTTGTGCTATTATAATACTAGAAGCTCCTTTCCAAACACCAACTTCAATTAAATCTCCTTTAGTATCTTTTAAATTATGAATTATATCTCATAATCCATAACATCTATATAAATCTACTAAAGATTCTTTTTTAACTTTATTAAAAGTATTTAAAAACAACTTGTCAGAAAGCCATGGAGCATAACTTGACATTGTGTTTATTTTTTCATATTTCATATTAATCTTTATTTAATTTTTCTTTTTCTAATAATTTATTCCAATTGTCATCAATATGTTTTTGAATTATT
>CAYXWT010000078.1:0-2638 GCA_964468895.1 uncultured archaeon
TCTACAATTCGTTCAATTATATATTTTGCAGAAAAAGTTATTAAATCATCATATTCTTGACCAGTACCTATAAAAAATATTGGCTTTTTAAGTTCATTTAAAATAGAAATAGCTACACCACCTTTAGGATCAGTATCTATTTTAGTTAATACAACACCATCAACACCTATTACTTCATCAAATTTTTTAATTTGATCAATTATAGATTGACCAGCTTGACTTTCAGCAACATAAATTGTAAGATTTGGTTTAACAACTCTATTTATTTTTTCAAGTTCTTGCATAAGATTATGATTAGTTTCTTGTCTACCAGCAGTATCAATTAAAACAAAATCAGCTTTTGAAGATTTTGCAGCACTTACTGCATCATAAGCTACAGCAGCTGGATCACTACCATAATCTTGTTTTACAATTCTTACATCTAAATTACTAGCATGTTTTTCAAGTTGTTGAATTGAACCTGCTCTAAAAGTATCACTTGAAGACAAAATAACACTTTTATTTTGATCTTTATATTTTTTTGCAAATTTTGCAATAGTTGTTGTTTTACCAACACCATTAGGGCCAATAAAAAGAATAACAAAAGGTTCATTTTCTTTTTTGGTTTTTTCTATATAATTATTAATATCACAATCAATATCTAATTGATTATTTAGACTAATTTTAATTTGATTTTTTATATCATTTAACAGATTATTTTTATTAAAAGAAATAGTTGTTAAAGATTTTTTTAAATCATTTACAATAGCATTAGATGAATCCAAAGAAACATCAGCTTCAAGTAAAGAAAATTCAAATTCCTCCAAAAAAGAAGAGATTTCACTTTCACTAACTCTAATTTTATTACTAAATATACCTTTTAAGGATGTAAGTACATTTTTTTTAATTTTTTCTTTTTTATCTAAATCTAAAGAATTATATTCTTTGGATTTAGTTTTAAACACATCTTTTTCAGAAACACATTCTTCTTTAATAATTATATTTTCATCAACATAATCTATTTCTTTTTTATCTTCAACTATTACTTTTGGTTCTAAATCCTTATTAAGATTACTAAAATCTGGTTTTTCTTCTTTAAAAACATACAAATTATTTTTAGTTTTAGAATAATTATTTAATAGAACTTCTTCTTCAAGAGGTTTTTCTTCTAAATATTGGTTAATAATACTTTTTTTAGTTATAGGCTTACTTTCTAAGACTTTTTCTTTATATTCAAAAATATCTTTATCAATATTTTTAGTTAAAGTATTATTTTCTAAAGATTTATTAGTATCTTCTTTAATTAAATCTTTATTTTGAGAAATAGATTCTTCTTCAGATATTTTAGAAGTAGATTTACCAAAGATTTTATTTGCAAATCCACTTATTTTCTTTTTTAAAATTCCAAACAAAAAAAACACCTAAAGTAAAATTGTTTTAAAAAAAACTAATTTAATTTACATTTGTTGTAGTTTGTTTATTTTGATTTTGAGCAGCACTCATTTTTTGTAAAGCACCTTTAATTGCATTTAATGTTTTAATTGTATTTTGATAAACAGCAACTAATTTATCTTTTGCATCTTTTAATTCTTTCTTTCTACTTTCAAGATCTTTTAAAACATCTTTAATACTTTTATCAATAATGATACTTCCAGGAAGCATAACTTTTATATCAGTATTACTACTAACTTCACAAGCCATTAAAACTCCAGCACCGATATTAACCATAACATTTTCTTTAACTTTTATTTTTTCAAGTTCTTCTAAAGTTTTTTGTGCTTTATTTATTTCATTAAAAACATTTTCAACTTCTTGTAATCTTGAAGTTATTTTTTGTAATTCTTTTTCTTTATTTTGATATAATGAAACTGTTTGATTTTTATTTAATGTAAGTTTCTTAGTATTACTTTTATTATCAGTTTTTACTTTATTATCTACCATATTCAACACCTCAATTAAAATAATTATTTTTTATTTAAATCTAAAACTAAACCATCAACCTTTAAAATTTCTATATTACTAGAACTATTTCCAATTAAAATACCATTACTATTAGAAATAATATCATTAGCTACAAAAACATCTCCATAATTAAGAGTAGTTGCAACACCAGGAACTTTAAATTTTTTAGAAATATAATCAAATTCAGCATCACTAATACTAGGGCTTACAACAAATAGGTTATCATTAACATGTAAACAGCTACCAGGCAACTCCATATCAGATAGAGATTTTTGATCAATATCAATTTTAAAAAAATTACTTAAGTCTTTAACAGTTTCTTTTTTTAATAATGGACTTGCAATTCCAAAATTTGAATTTAAAGATAATAGATTTCCTAAAGCATTATAATCATCAATTAGTTTAATTTTAATATTTTCTTTTTCTAAAAATTCTAATTCTCTACTTTTAATACTATTTTTTTCAACAACAACTTTATTACTTAAACCTGCTAAATAAACACCAACTAAAGAACAACCATTTATAGATGTTCTTAAAATCTTAGTATCTAAAATATTTTCCAAAATTTTAGCTTCTTTATCTAAAATTGCATCTGGAACTATACAAAAATCTTTAGAACAATAAGAATAAACTCCTAAAAAAGGAGAATTATATATTGTAGCTCTACTAAGTTTCATAATAATCACAAATTAACATA
>CAYXWT010000079.1:0-2485 GCA_964468895.1 uncultured archaeon
ATTATTAAAATTTATTATTAAAAACTGAAATTAAAGGTAATCTAATATACCTTTATTCTTATCTTTGTCTTTGTTCTTTCTTTTGTTTTTGATTTTGTTTTTATAATTAATATCAATTTGATCTATAGATTTAATATTTATATTTCCAAAATACTTTTTTAGAGATTTAGAAAAATCATTATAAAAACCATGCATAGTAATTATATTTTTAGGCTTAACCATACTTACAAATTCTATTAAACTATTAAAATCACAATGATCAGAAATTGGAATACATTTACCTCTTCTGTAAAATTTCCAACCAGTTACAAAATATGTAGAAATTTGCTTTTTTGTTTGATGTTCTAAAGTGTGAATTAAATTATTATTTATTAGATTAGGAGGAATTATTAAAATCTCACAATCATTTAGATTTCCATTTAACAATTTATAATTTCCAACATTAAAATTATATTTTTCATAAATTTTAGAATTATCAAATATACTTTCACTAACAAGTGGAGTCTTCTTTAAATATTTATTTACAAATTTAATAATTTCTTGAGATTTACCTAGTTTATAAGCACCAATAATAATTAACCTATTATTTGCTAGATCTATAGAAATATCTTCTGCAAATTCAAGATAAACTTTTTCTCTAGAGGGAAAACTAAATTCTTCTCTACCAAAAGTAGATTCTATTACTAAGTTTTCTGCTTCAATAGGTTTAGCTCCAGTAAGTAATAAAGAATTGTGAGTTTGAAAATCTCCTGTGTACAATAAAGAAGTATTTGGAGTTTCAAAATAAAACATATTACTTCCAAGTACATGACCTGCATTTAAAGAAGTAATATCTAATCTATCTGTTAAAGATATTTTTTTATTTAATTTTAAATTTAAAAATTTTAATTTGTTATTAGGAATTTGCTTATTTATAAAATCCATTGTAGGATTACTTAAATAAGTATTTTGAAAACTATTAACTATATGATCACTATGGGCATGAGTACAAAATATGTCTTTTTCAAAAGAATCTACTTTAGTTTGATCAATATTAAAAACTATATTATTATTTTCTTTATCAGAAATAGATATGTGTTTATTAAATATTATATTCATTGTAAATCCATATTATATAATTATAGTAAATTTTAAATAGTAATACTTTTTAAAAAACAAAAATATATGTTTAAATATATTTCTATTTTATATTATATATACGAAAACTATATTTTGGGAACATAGGGTAGTCCGGTCTAGCCTAGCAGGCTCCAGACAATCTAATTTCATCAGAAATTGTATGGATCGCAGGATACAAAATTATTTTGTAAATGACTGAATTTAACAGGTATGCTAAATTTTTAATTTAGAATACTTCTTTGGGAGATACCTGTTGACCTGGGTTCGAATCCCAGTGTTCCCAAATATTTCTTAAAAAAAAACTTTTTCTTTTTTTAAAAAGCATTAGAACTTAAATTTAGGTTCAAATAAAACATATAGAATATTACTAAATAATCTAATTAGTTATTAAATAAACTAAATCTTTAAAATTTTTAGTAAAAATCTTAAAATTAAGTTTAAAGGTATTTGCTAATTTACAATAACCTAAATAACTACAAACAGAAGATTTTAATAAATTAAAATCTATTTTTTGTTTTTTATAGTTTTTATTTAATTTAACAGTTCTTTTTATAAAGTTTTTATAATTTTTTTTTCTAATTTTAATATTATTATAAAAAATATTATAACCTAAAAAATTAACACCATAAGTAACAGGAAAAATACTACACTTATTAGAAGGCAATTCTAAATCTAATATTTCTTTTAAAAACATTTTTATTTTATGTTTACAAATATGCAATTCTTTTTTAGAATTACCAAATATTACAAAATCATCCATATATCTAAAATAATCTTTTATTTACAATATATGTTTAATATATTGATCCAACTCATTAAGGTAAATATTTGCAAACAATTGAGAGGTTAAATTACCTATAGGAATACCTTTATGTATACCAAAATCAGAATTATCTGAATTTATAATAATATTTAAGATATTTTGTATTTTAGAATCTTTTATTTTTTTAAATAATATCTTTTTTAATATATTCTGATTTACACTTTGAAAATATTTCTTAACATCACATTTTAAACAATATTTAGAATTATTATTTTGTTTAGATATAAGAGAGAATATATTTTCAACACATTTATGAGTACCTTTATTTTTTCTACAAGCATATGAATGATAAATAAATGACTTTTCAAAAATAGGTTCAAGTACATTACATAAAGCAAACTGTACAACTTTATGTTTAAATTCTAAAGATTTTATAATTCTTTTTTTAGGTTCATAAATTACAAACACATTATAATCTTTAGAACAAAGATCATAATTATAATTTTTAATAGAATCAATAATAAAATATACATTCTTTTCTAAATTAAATTGAAAATCAAGTGTTTTACAACCATAAGGTTTTGATTTTCTAGCTTTATAAAA
>CAYXWT010000080.1:0-2251 GCA_964468895.1 uncultured archaeon
TTTTTATAAGGTCTATAAAATAAAAATTGTTTGTAATTTTAAATTTTTATAAATTGATCTTTACTAATTAAGTTTTTAGTTTTTTAATTTTAGGATTCATCCATTAGTATACATAACAAAACACCTTTTTTAATAATTTAAAATTCAGATTATTTTTTACCGATATCACTTTTTTTATATTTTAAAAATCACATATTTTTTAAAAAATGGGTTTTTTTTGTTTATACTTTATTTTTAAAAAAATATAAGTTACTCTAAGATACCTTATTTAGTGTGTTTAGGCTATGCTATTTGACTAATGTTTTGAAAAAGAGGTTAAGCTTATATTCGGCTTAATGGCTATTAAGCCGACCTTTAATTTTAAATCTTCTTTTAGAAAGTTTTTTTTAAATAATATATGTATTTTTTAAAATTAAGAAAAACAAGTTTTGTTATGTAGACATAACTCATATTTATTTGAAAGATCTAAAAATTAAATATAAATTTAAAAGTTTATTAAAAAAATTTAAATATTGTTTACAAACTTATATTAAAAGTATTTTATAATATTTTAGTTAACTATTTTTTTAAGGTTTATGTTTTAATCTACATAATAAATATTGAGTCAATTTTATGGCTTTGTTCTTTAAATAATTTGATCTTATAAACAACACTTTATTTAGTATTTTTTTAAGATAATATTTAAATATTTTAGAAATTCTTTAGTATCCAAAAAATAGTTCGGATATGCCTTTTTTAAATTGTTTACATTATCAGCACTAACTAGAACAACATCATAATCTTTTTTATTATATATTTTTTTCTCAGCTTCTAAGTAAGCTAATAGTGCTTTTTTTTCTTGTTTTTTGGTAAATGCAGAAATATTTAATCTTTCAAGTACAGTATCTAGTTCTAATAAATAAAAATACATATTTTTCTTATTTTTAAAATCATCAAATGATTTTATAGACTTCATCCAATGTTTCATTTTTTTAATTACATCTAATTCATTTTCTTTTTGTTTAATTTCTAAATATAACTTTTTTTCATCTATAGGTGTATTTGGAATTATTGTTGATTTTTCTAATTTTGCAAAAGCTGAACTTACTAATTTAAAAAATATTTTCCAATTATCTTCTCCTTGATTAGATTTAATTGCTTGTTTTGTAAAAAAATCAACTGTTTCAACAGCTGTTGCCCATATATGTTGCAATTTAGATCTAATTTGTATTTCTACTAGTAATCCATTATATTTAGTTTTTTTTTTATCACTTTGATATTTATATATTATATGTATACTTCTATATCCATCAGATTTAGGATTTGTAATATAATCATTTTCTTTAATTTTTTTATGTTTTAAATTTCCATTAGAATAATATTTATTATATAATTCTTTTACTAATTTCAAATCTGAAAGAACAACTCTACAACCTGCAATATCTTGCATTTGTGTTAGTTTCATTGTTGGCTTATTATTTGAATATCTTCTTTTTAATTTATTTAATATAGAAGAAACTCTTTTTAATCTTTGAGCAGAAAGTGCTTTTGGATCTATTTTTTCAGAAACTCTTTTTAATCTTTTTTTAAATACATTAAGTGGATAATTATGTATACCTTTCCATAAATTTACTAACTCTAATGCTTGATCTATTTCTTGCTTTGATTTTTTGCTATTATTATTTAGAATTATAGCTGAATTATTTATTTTAGATTTTGATATTTCTTTAATAATTACTGGTTTCATAATATTATTTATAAACTATCTTTTTATAAAGATGTCGCTTTGCGCACTATTCTTTAAAATTAAAGGTTATATTGCGCAGACAAATAAAAATTGAGCCTTCTTTGGAAACCCTTTATTAATAAGTACTTTCAAGCTAATATTGTTTGAAACAATTTTATTTTTAGAAATATATGTTAAACTGCGCATTTTATTAAAAAGCAACATTTGTTTTTGCACATTTTTAATACCATCTCTAAATTCTTTAATAGCGATTCTTTTTCTTGTAAGTTTATTTGTATTTTAATCTTTAAAAATAACAGTTCTAGAATATATTTCCCCAAACTTACCTTGTCCTAATAATTTATTTTTATTAATAATAACATTATGTATATCTTTAGTAGTAAATATTTGCCTTTTTTCCTTTAAAGGTAGTTTTTTTTTTAAAATATTTTTAAACATAATATCTTCTTTATAAAACAAATTTTATTTTTATTTAATTAAACCTTTTTTTTTAATTTCTTCTATAAAAAGTTTTTTTAATTTTCT
>CAYXWT010000081.1:0-2230 GCA_964468895.1 uncultured archaeon
ATTCAAAAGCATCTAAGAATGTACCTTTAATTTTAAAAGATGATTTTAAATTAACAGGTATTGAAGGGAAAATAAATAGTAAAGATGTTGTTTTAGATACTAAAACTAAAGATAATATTGATTCTAAAACTTCTGGAAAACCAGAAGCTGGAAACTCTGCTACAGATGGTACAAAGCCAAATAAACCTGCTACTGCAGATGTAGAAGTAGATGCTACTCATAATAAAGTAGTTTTAGAAGTTTATTCTTCTAAAGATCCTAGAAGTACTTTTGATGGTAGTTGTTTAGATCCAAAAGATCCTCAAACTGAAAAAGGATATACCGGAAAATCAAATTATGAATTGTATGGTTTTAATAGATTGTTATTTACTTGGAATCCTTCTAAAATTACTACTAATAATATGACTATTTGTGATTTTGGAAATTATTATTGTGATGCAACTCAACTTTATATTGCAATGAATAGAAAAGCACAATATTTGGAAAAAAATAAAACTAATGGTGTTGCTGAACTTGGAGATATTAGTTTTGCAAAAGATGAAAAAACAAATAAGATTAAAGAATTAAAACAAATTAAATCTATGAAATTTGATTTGCAAGATATTGTTACAAAACAAGTTGTTGGTGATAATATTGATGACTATTTAAGTACTATTAAATATGTAATTGAAAATTCAATTCCTAAAGAATTAAGAGATTTTACAATTATTAGTATAGAAGTATCTCCAACCGTCTTTAAAGATGTTTTTACTGGTGATAATAAAGTTGTAGATAAAGGCAAAGTAAATACTATTGAAGACGGTATTAAAACAGTTCAGTTTACTGTTAGTCAATATCTTGATACTATTGATACTAAAATTAATGTTGATAATCCTAATCATTGTTTGTTTTTAAAACAATCTTTAGATAGTATGACACTATATTATGGTGTTTCTTTAAATAGATCTTTAATAAGTTTAAAAGGTTATGAACAAACACTAGAAAATTATAATTCCAGTGATCCACATACATTTAATAATAATGCACTTAATAAAATTGAGAGTGTTAGTAATAATTTGGAAAATGTTGTTGTAACATTAGGTGGTGGTGTTACAGATATGAAAACACCTTCTCTTTATGATGTTGCTATTGAGAATCTAGCTAATAGTGATTTGAAATTAACTTTTAATAAAAAAGTTGGTTCTAATACTGTATTGGATGAGTTTAATGATAGTAGTTTTTATAAAAATAATATTTTGTTCTATAAACCAATAGATGCTTATTATTATAATTACAAAACAATTCCTTTTGTGTCAGAATCTTTCTTAAGAGTTACAAGTGTTAATTCTGATAAAGTAAGTATTTTAGATGAATATGTAGCAAATGGTTTTGGTTTATTTACAAAAAATGGTCCTCATGATGATTTTATAAAAATGCAAGAAGGATATATATTAGATTTACAAAGAACTATAGATAAGAAAGGTAGTTCTTCATATGATTGGACATATGCAGATATTAGACCATTTTATATAAATGCTTTTGGATCTCAATTAAGTTATAGATTGGTTTCTAATAATAGTAATATGATTAATGAAAAGAATCCTCATTTGTGGTTTATAGAAAATTATAGTGTTGGGTCATATTTAAAAGATACAGAAACTGGATTTGTAAAAACTAAATCTGGAGAACCTCGTATTTTAAGAACAGCATTTTTCTTATTAAATAATCAATCTTTAGAACAACAAATTAGATTTATTACTTCTAAAAATAATACAGTTAGATTTAATTTAGAATTAGCTAATGATAATGTAGTTTTAAAAGATGATTATATTAATTATATAATGCCTAGTGAAATTTCTTTTAAAAATATAGATGATAGTACTTATAAAAATATTGGAAATTTAATTGAAGGTATAAATCAAGGTAATATTTGTTTTGAAGTTAGTAGAGATAAACTTCAATTATGGACTGAACCATATAAAGCAGGTATTGAAATGTTTACTTTAGATCCTACAACTGTAAAATAAATAATTAATTTAAATGAAAAAAGTTAATAATATTAAATATAATAACTAATATTGTTATTATATTTAAATTATTTTGTTTGAAAACTTTGGAGCAATTTAAAATGAGCTTAAAAAAAATATATTATTCTATTGAAAATAAATATTATGAATTTGTGGAAAAAACAGGTTTATACAAAATTACTGATAAAATAGATAGGTTTATGCCTTCTATGGTTTTTTTCTTA
>CAYXWT010000082.1:0-2080 GCA_964468895.1 uncultured archaeon
ACTTATTTTTTCTAAATTTTAAATACCTTTATAAATATAACCTATCTTATTATATTTTGAAGTATATTTAAATATTATAGATTATTTATGTTTTTAAAATTTAAAAAATCAATTTCCCCACTTATTGCAACTATTCTTTTAGTAGTTGTAGCTGTTGCAGTTATTGGTATAATTGTTCTATGGGGTAAGGGTTTTACAACTGATAATCTTACTCTAGCTAGTCAAACTTCTAAAGAAAGCACACTTTCTAATTTTGTTTGGCAAGATAATTTAACTGGTACTAATTTAATTATAAAAAACACAAATGCAACAAAAGGAGAAACTATAGTTGCTTATAAAATAAATAGTTTTGCAGATTATTCTTTTTTAAACACTAATCATACTTTAGATACTCAAATTACTTTAAATGAAAGTAGTTATGCAACAATTAATTTAAGATGTCTTCCAGAAGCAAAATTTTCTATAGATTTAATTACTTCAAATGGAGATTACATTAATGTTCCTGTAACTGCTAAATTTTTTGATGCAACTGCCTGCACTTTCAGTGCAAGTATAACTTCTCCAGAAAACAATTCTGTTAATGCAGTTGACTCAGAAATTGTTTTTACATCTTCAATTACAAACAACTTTGAAACTTCAAGTTGTTCATGGGATTCAAACATTGATGATATATTAAGTACTTCTTGTGATTTTAATATTTCTGATATGAATATTGGTACTCATTTAATAACTTTAGATATAAACGATTCTATTGATATACAAACAAAAACTATTAATATTCGTATAAAAACAGGTTTAATTCCAACTATAACTACTCCATCAAATAACTCTGGTTCTTTAACTAATAGTGAGATTTCATTTACATCTTCTGTAGATGATAATTATGGTGTTTATAGTTGTTCTTGGGATTCAAATAGAGATGATACATTAAGTACTTCTTGTGATTTTAATTCTTCTAGTTTATCTGTTGGTATTCATTTAATTACTTTAAGTGTAACTGATGATATTGAAACAGTTTCAACTACAAAAACAATAACTGTAAAAACCAATTTACTTCCTGTAATTTCATCTCCTTCTGATGATTCCACTTCTGCAAGTGGAATTTCAATAAATTTTATTGGAACTACTGATAATAATTTTGGTGTTTATAGTTGTTCTTGGGATTCTAATCTTTATTCCTCTTTTGGTTCTGGTTGTGATATTAATGTTTCTGATTTAAATGTTGGTATTCATTTAATCACTTTAAGTGTAACTGATGATCTTGAAACAATAAGCACAACTGAAACTATAATTGTGAAAACTAATTTAGTTCCATCTATTAGTAGTCCTTCAAATGGTTCTAGTTATATTCCAGGAAATACAATAAATTTTATTGGAACTACTGATAATAATTTTGGTGTTTATAGTTGTTCTTGGGATTCTAATCTTTATTCCTCTTTTGGTTCTGGTTGTGATATTAATGTTTCTGATTTAAATGTTGGTACTCATTTAATTACTTTGAGTGTAACTGATAGTTTAGAAACTCAGACTACTACACAAAATATAACTGTATCTACTCCTCCTCCTGAATTGCCATATATAATATATGATAGTGCAAAATTATATATTCATCCTATAGATAGTTCTTCAAGTATAATTTGGGGGCCAGCTATTTTGGCAAATGCTACTTCAACTACTAATGGTTTGTCTAATACTAATACAATTGTAGCTGCTTATGGAACTCATACTAGTTATGCTGCAAGGTTGTGTTATGAACTTGTAGATTCATATATGGGTTATACTGATTGGTACCTTCCTGCTAATGATCAATTATTAACTTTATATACTACTGGTAATTCTGGTGTTGTGAAAGGGGATTTTGCAAGTAGTTGGGTTGATTTTGGTGATGATCCATATTGGACAAGTACCGAGTATAGCTCGTCCGATGCATATTTTATCTATATGGTTAATGGTTATATCAGCGATAACGATAAGGGCTATAATTTCTATGTGCGTTGTGTTCGCGACCCATAACCATACGTTTTTAACGAGCAGTATGCTCGTTAAAAATGAACAAGATGTCCAGCGGACATCTTGAATA
>CAYXWT010000083.1:0-2037 GCA_964468895.1 uncultured archaeon
AATGGATGATTTACAAAAAATGTTAAAGAATATAGATTTCTTTACAGATTTTATAAATCAAGAAGGTATTATTTTGGATGGTACTAATCCTATGATAGATATTATAAATCTAAATACTTTGAAGAGTTATTCAGATATTTTAGCAAGGATATATAATTTTAGTTTTGATGAATCTGAGAATTTAGAACCTATATCTTTAAATGAAACTATTGTTTTAGAGTATTTATATTCTTCAATTACACAATCAGAAGTGTATGAGAGAGTAAGATCCAATTTGTCTGATTCTGGAGTTGAAAATCCTTTGATTGTTGTTAGTGAAGAATCAACACAAATAACAATAGTTGAGCCAGTTGTTACTACTGTAAATTGTGATTCTTATATTTCTAATTTAATTGAAGATTTTGAAATGTTTGCACCTACTGATAATATTAATAATATCTTAAAATCATCATATTCTAATAAATTAAGTTCTATAAATAATAATTCTAAATTAGGAGAGTTTACTGAAATTATATTTAATGTTGCAAAAGCATTTAATTTAAGTTCAGAAGAAACAGCTCAATTTTGGGCTATTATGGCTCAAGAATCAGGAATAGAGACTGATCTTGCTAAGTTTAATGGTGTTGATATTGATAAGCAAATAGGTATTGCTCAAATTACACCCTTATGGTATGACGATAGTACCCAATTTTTAGAAGGATATAAATTTAAATATTCATTTAATGAGGTTGACTTATCTACAATAAATTCTAATCTTAATTTAGGTTTAGATTTATCCTCTGATAGTTGTGATTCTGAATTAAGTATAAGTAATTGTCTTACAGATTCTGGTTATGCTAAACTATTAAGAGGTATTAAGAATAATAAGAATTCTTATTATTCAGTAATTTGGGCTTGTGCTTTTTTTAAAAGAAATCAACAGCAATTGGTTTCGACAACAAAAGATATTTCTGGTAAAAAATTTATTTATGATATGAGTAAGAATTGGGACTATAAAGCAAGTAATAATATAGATTCTATTGATGCTTTCTTTGCAGACGCTTATATGTATTATTCTACAAATAATATTTTTGAAGATAAGGGTATTACAGAATATAATTATGCAGAACATTCTGCAGAATTTGATAGTGCTTTAGCTAAAACTGAATATTATTTGTCTTTTAAAAAAATAATGTGTGATGCAAAAAGTGACAATATAATTGCTGTTAAATATAAAACAAAATTTGGTAATTTACCTATATGTGAAATATCTAAAAATAACTTAGATTCTAGTCATAATAAGGAGCTTAATTTAGATCCAACAGATTTTGAAGAGAAAGATGGACTTAAATCAACTGAAAGTATTGGAGATAAATTGGCAAATTATGCTTATGATCAAAGGGGATTTCCATATAGAACTATGGGTAGAAATTCTGCACATGCTGATACTACTAGTACAGGACAAAATTTGGTTTTGAATTCTAATTTTGACTGTATTGGATTGGTGGCAGATTCTTTTTTGAAATTAGGTTATTTAGGTCAAAGTACTACAAATTATACTTATAAATTTTTTGAATTATTTAAATCTTCATTAAACCTAGAAAAATATATTGTAGAAAATAAATTTTGTATAGAAGATAATAGTGTGTGTTTTAATAATAGTAATCATATAACTGGTAGTAAATTTGTTCTTGATGGAAGTAGTAGTAATATTAATAATTTTGACTTTAAAAAAGGAGATGTTGTTATATTTAATAATTATAGTCATTTAGGAATTTATTATAAAGATAATTATTATCTAAATGCAACTAATAGAACAGGTGTTGATGAAGTACATTTAGATAGTTTAGAAGATAGATTAAGTCAAAATGGTATTAGTTATCCTATAGTTGTTTTAAGGGTTAACGAAGTAAAGTCAGAAAATGCAAATGTAGAAGAAAATATTGTTTGATTTTAGTATTTATGTAATTTTGTTTTTTCTTATATTTGTCTATTTTTATATGTTTTGTTTATTATATTTATTAATTATGAATACTACTAAAAATAAAAATTTAAATA
>CAYXWT010000084.1:0-1988 GCA_964468895.1 uncultured archaeon
ATTATAATATTAAAAAGATTTAAAATGAAAATTATAATTAAAAATAATTTAAAAAAAAAAGCAGTAACTCCAATTATTACTGGTGTTGTAATAACATTAATTGCAGTTATATTTATGGGTATTATTATTAGTTTTGTTATTCCTTACTTTAATACTATTGAAGATTTAACTAAATTTAGAAATAATAAACAAACTCTTCTTGCTATTGATGATATTTTAGAAGATTTAAAATTTAGTGATGTAAATTCTTATAAAGAAATATATATTCATCCTAATAATAAAATTAAATTTAACTCTAATAATAGTAATATAATTATTGAACAATATATTAGTAATAATGATTATTATAATAATTTTAAAAATAATTTGAATTATGGAAATTTGAATATTTCTAAAGAAAATAATAAATTAATATATACTTTAAATTTAGAAAATATAGATCTAAATCAAAACTTTGAATTAATGCCAAGTAAACAAAAAATAAAATTTAAAGTTATAGATTTAAATTCTAATAAACCAATTATATTTCTAAAAAGAATAGAACAAAACTAATTTTAATTATAAAAAAAAATTAATTAAATTATGGAGTTAATCTATCTGGATCTCTTGGTAAAATTACTGCTTCTTTTACATTTGGAAGATTTAATAGTAATTCAACAATTCTATCAAGACCTAAACCAGTTCCACCATGTGGAGGTACTCCATATCTAAACATATCTGTATAATATTTCATATCTTCTAGATTCATTTCTTTTTCTTGCATTTGTTCTTTTAGAACTTCTACTCTATGTTCTCTTTGAGCACCAGTTGCAATTTCTACACCTTTCCAAATTAAATCAAAACTTTGAGTTGTTTTTAAACCATCAATTAGTTCTTTAAAACACATATGATAAAATGGTCTTGCGCTAAAAGGATAATTTGTTACAAATAAAAATTCTGAATCAAATTTTTCTTTAGCAATTTCATAAACTAATTTTTCTGCTTCACTATCTAAATCATCTTCTTCACTAAGTACCTTACCTTTTTCTTTTAATAATTTTTTAACAGAAGGCATATCCATCATTGGCATTTTTGTTGGGATTTTAATTTGTACATTTAATAATTCAAGTTCTTTTTTACAATTTTCATTTACATATTTAAGAATATGTATTAAAAGGCCTTCAACAACATCTTTTACTTCATAATAATCTTTAATAAAACCAACTTCAAAATCAATACCAGTAAATTCAGTCATATGTCTAGTAGTATTACTTTTTTCAGCTCTAAAAACAGGAGCTATCTCATAAACTTTATTAAGTCCAGCTATAATCATCATTTGTTTATATATTTGTGGACTTTGTGCTAGATATGCTGGTTTTCCAAAATAATCCATTTTAAATAACTCAGCACCACTTTCAACTCCATTTACTACTATTTTAGGAGTATTTATATTAATAAAATCTTTATTATCAAAATAATCTACAACTGCTTTGTAAACTTTACTTCTTACTAAAAATATTGCTCTATGTTCAGGCATTCTTAAATCTAAAAATCTATGATTTATTCTAGCATCAAAAGTACTTTCTATTTTTCCAGAGATATCTAATGGAACTGGTGCGTCAGATTTTGTAATAATTTCAAAACTTTCAGGTATTACTTCATAACCATTCATAGCTTTTTCTGCATCTTTTTTTACACCAACTACTTTTACTACACTTTCTTTAGTAACTTCTTTTGCTTGACTATAAAGATCTGGACAATCTTTTTTAAAAAAAGTTATTTGTTCTGTTTTATAAGCATTTCTAAGTATTAAAAACATTAAATTTCCAAAATTTCTAATTTCTGAAACATAACCATAAGTTGTATATTTTTCATCCATTATTAACTACCCCTTTTTAGTATCTATAAATAATATAATTATAATAAGAAATAAATATAAATAATAACTTTTATATAAATTTTAAAATTAAATTAAATTTTTAATTTTATTTTAATCTAACTTTAAATTT
>CAYXWT010000085.1:0-1959 GCA_964468895.1 uncultured archaeon
CCAGAAAATTATAAATTAGTTATTTGTGGTGTGGGACCATTAGAGCAGATTTTAAAGTCACAGGTAGAGACGCAAGGCCTTGCGTCTAGGGTCATTTTTACAGGTTTTGTTGATTATAAAAATCTATATAAATATTTGAATATTGCTAATGTGTTTTGTCGGCCTTCTTTGTCAGAGGGTTTAGGTAATGTATTTTTAGAATCTATGGCTGCTCAAATACCAGTAATTGCTACTCCAGTTGGTGGAATTCCAGACTTTTTAATAGATCGAGAAACTGGTTTATTCTGTGAAGTCAATAATCCTCAAAGCATTGCCGAGAAAGTTAAATTATTAGTAGAGGATAGTGAATTAAAGAACAGAGTTGTTCAGAATGGTTATAAAATGGTAATGGAAAGCTATAGTTGGGAAAAAGTTTCTGAAAAAATGAATAATATATTCAAGAAGATTTGATACATTCCCCTAAAAAGTATGTATTTAGGTGAGTATATTCCCCTAAAGAGTGTATATTTAGGAGAATATGGTAATAACTAGTAAAATGTGTTTATTTATGTTATAATTGTTTCATAATATTATTAAAAAGAATAAAAAAATGAAATACAATGAATTAATAAATAAGGTAAAAGAAGCTGTTTTTTCCTTACAAGATTTAAAACTGTTAGATTTAAAAATTTATCCTTATCAATTGAGTAATTGGGTTGATAAAGGGTATTTAATTAGGTTAAAAAACGGTTTATATGTTATTTCAGACAGAAAAGAAAAATTAAAGAATGAATTTATAGCTCATAATTTATATCAACCTAGTTATGTGAGTTTAGAATGGGTTTTAGCAAAGTATGGTGTAATTCCAGAAATAATATATAATTGTACTTCTGTAACTAGTAAAACTACTAGAACTTTTAAAAATGCATTTGGAGCATTTATTTTTAGACATATAAAAAGAGAATTATTTTTTGCCTATCAAGAAGAAAGTGATGATAATCAAACTTATTTAATCGCTGAACCAGAAAAAGCCTTATTAGATTATTTATATTTAAATTCTGCAAAAATTAATAATCAGGATGATGTTGATGAATTACGTTTTAATTCTTCATCCTTAGATGAATTTAATTATAAAAAGATCAAGATATACTTAAAAAGATTTAATAGTAAAAAGTTAGAAAAAATAGTAAATTTAATTTTTAAATTAAAATAAATGTTAAATATTCAAACAATAAAAAAACAATATAGTGCTGAAGTATTTCGTAAAAATCCCAAGGCTGTTTTGGTGGAATATTTACAGTATGAATTTTTAGATTCTATTTTTAAACAATCAAATAGCGAGTTATTGAGTTTTATAGGTGGAACAGCAATTAGAATTGTCTATGATAGTTCTCGTTTTTCAGAAGATTTAGATTTTGATAATTTAGGTTTATCTTATGAAAAATTTATCACTCTTATTCAGGGTGCTGTATTTGATATGAAAAATAAAGGTTTTAAAATTGATTTTCGTTTTGTTAAAAAAGGAGCTTACCATTGTTATGTAAAGTTTTCTAATTTACTTTTTGAAAATAATATAAGTCAACACAAAGATGAAAAAATATTAATTAGAATTGATACTGTTCATAAAAATATTGTTTCTCAACAAAGAATTTTTACATTGAATAAATTTGGAATATATCGAAAAATTAAGGTTAATAAGGTAGATATTCTTTTATCTCAAAAATTAATAGCAATATTAGAGAGGAAAAGAGAAAAAGGACGTGATTTTTATGATGTTTCTTATTTGTTTGGAATTACTAAACCTAATTATGATTTCATAGAGAAAACATTAAAAATTAGTCACAAAGAATTTAAAATAAAATTAATAGAAAGAGTTGATAAATTAAATATGACAAAATTATCTCAAGATGTTTTACCTTTTTTAATTAACTTCAATGACCAAGAAAGAATACTTAATTTTAAGGAATATATTGAACAGGA
>CAYXWT010000086.1:0-1916 GCA_964468895.1 uncultured archaeon
GCATTGCCTTTATTTATAATTACATTCAATTGTTTAGATACAGCTAAATTAGACGACTTAATTGCTCGGATTTCTTTTTCATAAGGTCTTAAAGCGTAATGGTTTATGAAAATACCACCTGCACTATATCCTTTTGGGAAGTCTTTTCTATATTCTCTAACTTGTTTAATTAACTCTTGATTTGGTGCTTGTTTTTTAAATGTAAATAAAGCCGATATTAATATTTCCTTTTTATCTTGTAAAATGGAATATCGTCTTCCAAATTGTAATTCTTTTTTCTGATAATGTATTTGATTGCCATTTAAATCTATTGTTGTAACCTCTTGTAAATAATCGGATATACAATATTCTCCAGAGCCAGCATTCATAATTATGGCACCTCCTACAGTTCCAGGAATTCCAATTAACCCCTCAAGACCTGTTAATTGTTTTTTAATGGTGTAATTGATAAATTTACTAAGAGGATAACTATTGCTCACCAAAAAAGAATCTTGATGCCCTAAAGGTATGATTAACGGTATTATTTTGTTTAAGCAAATAATTCTATTTATAACTTCATTAAGAAGAACATTAGTTCCTCCAGCTAAAATATTAAAGTGTTTTCCTTTTAACTGTTGAAGCAACTGGCATAGTTCGTCTATAGTTTCAGGAAACCAAATTTCCTTGGCTTCAGAATTTAATCCGAAAGAATTGTGATTTTTTAAAGAGTAATTCTTATAATAATTCATTTTTTATTATTTTACAAATATTATCTATTACCTTATTAAAACCCACTTGCTTTTGTCTTTTTAATTCTTTAAATTTGTAAGTATACCCTTCTACTTTATTTAGCATCATATCAACTTTATCTTTTAATTCTTTATAATAATCTGTAAACACATTTATTCCTAATTCAGGACAATTTATCATTTTTAAATACTCTATGCTTTTGCAGTCATAATAAATATTTATAAAAGGAGTGCCAGAAGCGAAAGACATTATACAACTATGCATTTTCATTGCTATTGTAAAAGAAGCACTGGCATATACTTCTAACATTTCATCTAAATTATCTGTATTTAATCCTTTTATTCTAGGTTCTAATTTCTGCAAATCTACTATCAAAGAATTCTCCAAAGCATCGTGAGCAATAAAAACAACTGAATATCCTTTATCAATCAAATATTTAGAAATTTCAGCAAAATAAAAGATGTTTAGTTTTCTATTACGTTGTCCTTCGTTTGTACCATCGAATCTACCTAAAATAGGAGCGTGTTGAGCTATTTGAATAACTACTTTTTTTTCTTTTAAAACTTTAGGAACTTCTAAAAAATTAGCAGGGTCTAACATTAGTTTATGATTATTAAGCCCTACTTTATTTAATAAGTCATAAGTCCTTTGGTCTCTTACAGTTGAGACAACGGATAAATTATTAATAAGTTTAATACTTTGTTTAGTTTCTTCTTTAAGTTCACTATTTAAAATACCACCCTTTAAATTTTGATTATTGCCAAGACCAAGTAAAACAATAGGTACTTGAATTTTAGAAAATAATTCTGTTTTACATGGAAAATACCAACCACTGCTTTTAGGATAATTAGTATAAAGACCTGAACCAGCTATCATTAAAGCTGAACAATCACAATTTAATTGCTTTGTAATTCTTTGTTCGCTCAACTCATCATTTTTAACACTAAAAAAAGAGAAAGGTACATTAATTCTTTTTTGTATAGCTTCTACTATACTTTTTTTAATAACCCAATCTCCTCTGTTAGAAGTATCAACATGATAATACATTATAGGTTTATATTTCATTTCTTCTCCTTTCTCGGTCTATATGTATTGGCTCTCATACTTCTGGCTATTTCTTCACATTCTATTTCTATACTTCTAAAATTAACCAATAAACTTTGATGTGGATTAAAGGCTCTGTCATC
>CAYXWT010000087.1:0-1885 GCA_964468895.1 uncultured archaeon
TCTGCAGACACAATTCTTTTATATGTAATTAAATCTCTATTTTCAGAATCATTTAAAATCAATTTAAATTGTTGAGTTGGTTCTCCAATATGTAATATTCTCAAACCACCTGAACTGCCTAAAAAAGGAAGACCACCTGAAAACAAATCTGTTTTAAATAAAACTAATACCAAAACTAAAACAATTACAATAATTGGTAAAATACTTTCCCACTTTATAGAAACCCCTCCTTTAGATTTTATATTACTAGACATATCATCGCCTAGATCAGAACCGAAATCATCAGTCATTTTTTCACCTTAATTTTTACAAATTTTATTTTTAATTAAATATTCTTTATATGTTTATATTAAATATAAATAGATTTATATATATTACTTTTTTTAAACATATCGTAAATTTTGTAATTTTGTAATATTAATTAATAATTGTAAAATATTACTAAAAATTATATTGAACAACTATACAAATTATATTTTTATGAAAAACAAAAATAATCATTTTAATTTCAAAGTTAAGTTTTTAAATAAATAGAGTTCATTTTTAAAATTATTATTAAATATTTTTATATTTAATTTAAATGTATTTGCAAGTTTACAATAACCTAAATAACTACAAACAGATGATTTTAGTTTATTAAAAGAAATTAATTTTAAATTATATTTATTTATAAGCAATTTAGTTCTTTTAATAAAATTAACATAATTTTTTCTTCTAATTCTAATATTATTTTTAAAGATATAATATCCTAAAAAATTGATACCACAAGATATTGGATATATTGAACATTTATTATTAGGTATTTCTAAAATAAGTTGCTTTTTAAGAAAAGCTTTTATTTTAGATTTATATACATATAATTTTTGTTTAGTATCAGAAAATATAATAAAATCATCCATATATCTAAAATAAGATTTTATTTTTAATTTGTGTTTAACATATTGATCTAATTCATTAAGATAGATGTTTGCAAATAACTGAGAACTTAAATTACCTATAGGTATTCCTTTATTATTACCAAAACAAGAATGATCTGAATTTATTAAAATATTTAAAATATTTAATATATTTTTATCTTTTATTTTTTTAGAAATAATTCTTTTTAGAATATTATGATCTATACTTTGAAAATACTTTTTCACATCACATTTTAAACAAAATTTATATTTGGTACTTTTTTTAGAAACTAATTTAGATATATTTTTTATACATTTATGAGTACCTTTATTTTTTCTACAAGCATATGAATGAAAAATAAAGGATTTTTCAAAAATAGGTTCTATAATATTATATAAAGCAAATTGTATAACTTTATGTTTAAAATCTAAAGATTTTATAATTCTTTTTTTAGGTTCATATATAATAAAAGTAGTATAATCTTTAGAACAAAGACTATAATTATTATTTTTAAGACAATTTATAATATTATAAATGTTTTTTTCAAGATCATATTGAAAATTAAGAGTATTATAACTATATGGCTTTGCTTTTCTAGCTTTATAAAAAGCATTATAGAAATTAGAAGAAGATATAAAAGAAGAAAATAAATTATTATAGGTTTTCATAAAAATACAGTTTTTTATTTAAAAAATATAGATTTACATTTTTCACTTTAATAAAATTTTATTTAAAAATCCATTAAAACTACTAAAAGCAAATCTATCATTATTTATTTTTGACTAACTTTATATTCAAAAGAATATAAAGGCATTTTGTTAGCAGTCAGGTAATAATATTGATGTAGTATTTTACAATCTCTTTATTATTTTTATAAAATAGTAAACTCTATAGAAAAACCAACAAAGGTAAACACTACAGAACAACGAAAGCCATTGTTATAGTTCTGGTTGCTTGAGTCATTGTTCAAGTTCAAGTTCAAAAGCCC
>CAYXWT010000088.1:0-1840 GCA_964468895.1 uncultured archaeon
ATCTTGATCTAATTTAAAATTATTTAGATTACTTACTACTTGTTCAATATCTTCATACATTGACTTTAATACTAACTGAACTGAAGTGTTTACTTCAGTTGTGTTTTTTGGACTAATATGAACTAGTTTATCTTCTACATTTATTAGTACTTTTGTTTCTTCAAGTTCTTTATTTGGATAATCTATAAATATTAAAGTATTATTTGTATTTAATAGATTATTACATTCTTCTATATTTAGATCTTTACTAGTATAAAGATCTCCAAGATTACTAGTACATTTTATTAAATTGTTTTGTTCATCTACTGTGTTTATTACTAGTGTTGTTATTTTTCCTTTGTTACTAAAAACTCCTTGAAAAAGATTAATACTTTGTATAATACTAGTTAAATAGTTTTGATCATTTATATTACTATTATATGAAATAGTAATATTATTATCTCTTTCTAGTATTACTAAAGAATCTCTTATAGGAAAATCTATTGAATGAAACTTTATTCCACCTTCTATACTTTCAAATTCTTGTTTTGAATGAAATATATCTTGTATATCTAGTTCATTATCTATAATAAAAACTTTTACAAACATAAATAGTATTATTATTATTATTAAATATATTAAAATTTTAGTAATATTTTTATTTATTTTTTTTGACTTTGCTTTCTTTTTTATTTCTCTTACACTTTGTACTTTTGCGGTAGATAATGCTTGACTCATATTTTATTTTCCATTTATTTTATTTACTATATATTAATAAAATAACTAAGTACTATAATCTTTTTAAACATAGGTTTAATACAACAATTTAGGATTTTTTTCATTTTGCAAAAATCAACTACCCTCTAGAAAAGAACTATACTTTTTAAGGTAATATTATATTTATGAGTGAAGATAAATTAGAAATTATTTCTTTAGATAATAATAATATTAGAAACAAAATTTACTTTATAAGAGAAAAACAAGTTATGATAGATAGATGTTTAGCTAAATTATATGATGTAGCCACTAAAAGGTTAAATGAACAAGTTAAAATAAATATAGAAAGATTTCCTAAAAACTTTATGTTTCATGTAGATAAAAAAGAAAAAGATTAGCTGGTCACAAATTGTGACCACCTTAATTATATAAAATATTCTTCAAGTACGACATTTGCCTTTACTAAATAAGGGTTAGCCATACTTTTAGTATTTTAAAAAATAAAATTGTAATTTTACTGTGGCCAATTACCCTTCAGAAAAGAACTAGGCTTTTTATGGTTATATTATATTTATGAATAAAGATAAATATAAAGTGATTTCTTTAGATGATAATATTACAAGTAAAATTTATAGAATAAGAAATTTACAAGTCATGTTAGACTCGGATTTAGCAAATCTTTATAATGTAGATGTAAAGGTATTTAATCAAGCAGTTAAGAGAAATATAACTCGATTTCCAAAAGAATTTAGATTTCAATTAACAAAAGAAGATTACAATAACTTGAGGTCACAAATTGTGACCTCAAGATTTAGGTTAAATCTACATGGTGGTAGAAGATATTTACCTTATACTTTTACTGAACAAGGTGTAGCTATGCTTTCAGGAATACTAAATAGTAATAAAGCAATAGAAATAAATATTCAAATTATGAGAGCTTTTATATCTATGAAAAGATTTATTTCTTCAAATATATCTATTTCTAATAGATTAGAACATATTGAACACAAAACTATAGAATATGATGCTAATTTTAAAAAAATATTTGATGTTATAGATAGCAAGGAAAATAAATTAAAAGATCAAGGTATATTTTTTAACGGAGAAATATTTGATTCTTATAAGTTTGTTGTTGATTTACTAA
>CAYXWT010000089.1:0-1837 GCA_964468895.1 uncultured archaeon
AATATGATGATTTAATAACTTTTTCTGCAAAATATATAATTGAACGAATTGTAGAGTAATATTTTTCTTTTTAAATATTTCTATCTTTATAGTTTTATATGGCAATACATAAAGTAATTCCTAAGAAATTTGTTTCTAGAAAATTAACTTTAGAAAGAACATTTATTCGTAAGAAAAAATATATTGATCCATATATAAAATTTAAAGATATAGAATCTAGAAAAGTTTTGGATTCTTTAAAAAAAAATGTAGATTTTGTTGATATGTTAAAATTTACAACTAGAAAATTGTTAATTAATATTAAAAAGCAATTTGAATCTAAAAATATTAATTTTTTAAAAAACAAAAAAATACAATCACAAACACATATTCTTTTACCGTTAGCAGGTATGGGCGAATTGGGTTTTTTTATCAAACCATTTTTTGCAGAATTATTTCCTTATGCAAGAGTAGATTTTATTACAACTCCAAAATCATTAGTTTATGATAATCGTCATGTTTCTGATAAAATTAAAAATAAAAATATGTTAGAAAATCTTAACAAAATAATTTCTAAAAAAGACGATATCTTTATTATGATAGATACAGTAAGTTTTCATGAAACTTTTGAACTATTAAAAAGTAACATTCTTTCTATTAAAAAATCAGAAGTTTTAGAATTGGAAGTTTTAATGGAGCATTTCACAAAACTTTTAGAACCTAGTTTGTCTAAATATCCTTTATTTCATAAAAAAAATGATGGTTCTTATTCAGAACCATTTTATCTTAGTTTAAAAGGAAAAGAAAGAGCTTTTGAAAAGAATAAATTTGAAGTTGTCAGTTATTTTTTATCTTATAGTGGTCAAAATTTTTATAAAGTTTTTAAAGAAAAATATTTTAAAAACATTTTTAATTAAACACATTATTTTAAAATTGAACAATTATGATTCCAAAAATACCTTTAAGAAATTTAAGAAGAGGGAAATATCATACTAGACTTACAAAAAGAATACCTTTAAAAAAATTAAAAGATCCAAGAGAAATATATAAACACACAAAGTATTACAAACTTGTTAAAGATATATTTGATATAATAAAACCTAATAATAAGTTTTATCTTTCAGAAAATATAGTGAATGTTGCAAAAATTAAAAAAAGAATCTACTCTTCTTTTGGAATAAATATTAATAAAGTTAAAGGAGAAACATTACATTTCTTTTTGCCAATGGTTGGAATGAATTGTATGGGTTGGTTTTATAAAGGACTTTTAGAACAAATGTTGCCTAAAGCAAGATTTACTTTTCTTGTAACTCCTAGTTCTAATATTTTAGACAATAAACTTCATTATAAAAATAAAAAAAGTCATAAGAATTCTGTAGAATATTCTATTCTTGATTTTTCTTCAAAATTAATTAAAAATGGTTTAGAAAATCTTAAAAGAAATATGTATAAATCTTTAAATAAAAATGATCAGCATTTTGTAATTATAGATTTTTTACATGAAGGTAGAACCTTTGCTTTAATAAATAAAGCATTAAGTGAACTATATTCTAAAGATATGCCTCTTACTCAAATACATTCTATAGAGGCAAGAACTTTTGATTTAGAACATCTTGATTTTAAAAGAAAAACAGAGAAAGGTGAACATATATTTTCAAGAAAATCAACTTCTATGTGGGGTGTAGATTACAGCAGGAAAGAATTTGAGAATTTAGAAAAAATTGCAAAATATACTTTTTATTATCTTGGTTTGGAGTTTTCTAAGGATAAAGAAGCAATGTTAACTTTAAAATAATATTTGCTTTTTTAATAAAGATAATTTAATAAACCACTATTTATATTAATTTCTAATTTTATA
>CAYXWT010000090.1:0-1833 GCA_964468895.1 uncultured archaeon
TTTTTATTTTTTTTTATCTTATCTTATTCTCCATTTAAACACAGAGGTTTTTTTAAAGACTGGCCCCCCAACGAATGAAATTATTTTTAAACTTTAAGTAAATTTGTTATCTATATAAAAAAAATGTAAAACAGAGGTTATGAAAATAGAATTTAACATTGAAACAGTAGAATATAAAGGTAATAGATTACTAAAGAGAGGATTTAATAATGTACTAAACACGATTGTAAATGGTATGTTATATAGTATTACAGATAAAAATGGTTATGTTGATATTTATTATAAAATATTTGAATCAGGTACTTATAAACAATGGAATTATAAAGAATATATTGACTATTTAGTAGTTCAGGGTTGTATAAAAAGAAGTCCATTTATAAAAGGTAAGAAATCATTTGGTTATAGATTAGAACATAATTTTATACTGAATTTAAAGATAACTAAACTAATATCTGAGGATAGTGATGTAAATCTAGATATGATAGGTAAATCATTATTTGGTGATATAGATTTAGTTGATTATAAATTAGATACCAAAATTGATGATAAAATATTAAATAGGTTATTAATAGATTTTAAAGATATAAAGATAGATTACAATTATGATTTAATAGAAAAAGAATGGGACAAATGGGATAACTTCATCCTAACAAAAAAATGGTTTAATAATAATGTAAGATTATTTAGATGGTATGATGGACATTCGTCATTTAACTTATCAAGAGGTAGATTATATTCATCATTTACTAACTTATCAAGTAGTGTAAGAAAAAAACATATCTACTTAAACAATGAAAATCTAGAAGAATTTGATATTAGTTCTTCTTACTTACTTATGTTATGTTTATTCTCTATGAAGATAGAACCTAGTTTAAAAACTGATTATGATTTCAAGACATTTTGCACACATGTTATTAACAAAGATATTTATAAGAAATTAACAGGTGGTTTAAATGAAATTAGGAATTCTAATACAACTGGCAACGAACAAGATGATGAAACTGATGTTAGATTAATTAGTAGAAATGAAACAAAGGAAGTCTTTCAAAGATGGTTAAATGGTGAAAAAGATAACGTATTTATTAATGGTATTAATGTAAATATAGGTAAATATATGGAAATGAAGTATACTTGTATTTATGATATAGTTCAAAGAATGAAAAAATATGTAAATACTACATATGATACTATGGTAGTAATTGAAACACAATATATTATGCATGTGGTTAAAAAATTATATGAAGAGATTTCAGACGTTAAAATTTTAACTTGTCATGATGCAATTTATGTACAAGAATCTCTTAAGAATGAAGTAGGTGAGATATGGGATAGAGAATTTGATGGAGCAGTTAGAAATTTACCATATGAAAAATATGAACCAGTAGATAATAATGAAGTGATTGAATATGGTGCTTTTAAAGAGAAATTGAAAGTAAAAGAACCTTATAAAGAAAAAGATAAGATGGATTTAATGTTAGATAAATTAGAACGAAACAATAAAAATAACAACACATTTATTAAAAATAAACAAGAAGGCTTTAATAAAGTGTATGAAAATGAAAAAGATGAAGATAAAGTTTTTTATCCGAATTTTGATCAAATGAATAAATTAGAACCATTAGACATTCCAGATAAAAATCTAAATGATTATGATAGTTTAATTGAAGAATTTTTAAGACAAAATGAAAAATAACAACCATTTATTAAATTTAAAATATAATTTTATGAGCAAATTAAAATTAAGAAAAGTTTCTCTTGAAGAATTTATAAGAGGAATGCAAAAAAAACAAAACAAATAATATGTTAAGTGGACTATACCTCTATTCAAAGGAT
>CAYXWT010000091.1:0-1772 GCA_964468895.1 uncultured archaeon
CTTTCTATATCATAAAATGATGGAGAACTTCCACTTTCAAATCTATAAAGATCATCAAAATCATTTTGAAAATCTGAACTATATCCATCCAACATTAAATTTGCTTTAAATTCTATAACATTATCTATTTTATCTAAAAGATTATTATTTCCTACAACATATTCTTTTAGATTCATACTGGTTTTTTCTAAATCACAACCACTAGCATCATTAGTAAATGTTAAAGATAATAAATTATCATTTGCATTTTCTCCTGATTCTATAGATGCAACAATTACAGCCATATCAACAATCTTTACAACAACTCTAAGTTGATCATGATCTCCTAAATTATTATTTAAAGGTATAATTTCTGAAAAAGTTGTTGGTGTTCCATCTTTTAAATAATCTTTATCTAAATATTGTTTTTGTTTATTATAAACTTCTTGCCATTCAAAAGAATTTGGTGCTTTATGTTCTACAACAATTTGAAAACTAAGTAATTTAGATTGATCTAAATTAGCATCATCTATAGTTTCATAATTTCCACCTATAGAAAAACTTATAACCATTTCAGAATCTTCTATTCTTGTAGCTTCTAAGTATGTTAAACCAACATTATCTGTATCACTTACAAGTTCATTATTAGTATATGGTGGAGGACATTGAAAATAATTTTTATTTTCATTTATAAAATTATTAATTATATTTACTTTATGTAATAATTCTATAGAAAATTGTGTAGCATCACAATAAATACCATCGTTTTCACTATCACACCAATTTTCTTTATTTAACATCATATCACTTTGACTACTTGTACCTTCACTTGAACGATTTATTCTTTCTACTGGTATACTATCAAAATCCCAATTTAAAGCAATATTAGGTAAATATTCACTTCCAGTAGTTCCAAGAATAGATCCATCTTCACTAGTACAATCTAATTGATCAAAATCTATTTGTGAAACATCTTCACTTTTAGAATTAAACAACAAATGAAATCTTTGAGTTATTTCTGAAGGTTGTCTTTGTTCTTCTATATCTGAATCCATTTTTTTAGTAACTTCATCAAATAAATCAATTGGCTTAGAAGCATCTAATAAATAACCACCATTTGCCTTACCAGTTAAATGATTCCAGATATTTGTTCCAATATCTACAACTATTTTAATTGGATCATCTTTATATCTTATTTTTTTATATCTTATTAAAAAATTTCTAAATTCAAAATTATCTTCAATAGATCCTTTTTTATCATCAAATAAAATACTTCTTACTTGTAAAGGCATAGGTCCATTTTCATCATTTAAAAAATCAATTTCAGTAGTTTCAGCAACTCTAAGATCTGGGCTATTATCAGGATCTTCATTATAAAATGAAATTGGTTTTGTTTCTATATAAGTTAAATCAATAACATTTTTATCAGTTAGTGCAATATCAGAATCACTTGTATCAACATTAAAATTTATATTTAAATCATTATAATAATCATCAGAATCATTATAAGTAATATATGAATAATCATCTTTATGTGCAGAAATATTTACAACATCTCTTTCTATTTCTGCATCTACTTTTTCTCCTAAAGAATTATAAGTAGTATATGCAGAAGTTAGTGCAGCACCAAGTCCTTGTACCCAAGGAGGTCCACCAAGCACACTTTCAACAGTACTTCCAATACCTTTAAATAAACCTTGTAAAGTACTTACATTTTGCATTAAATCGCCTTCAGCAAACACTAAATTTATATTTAACAAAACCATAACAACAATTACAATTCCAAATATTTT
>CAYXWT010000092.1:0-1756 GCA_964468895.1 uncultured archaeon
ATGCCAACGATCATAAAGACTATAACCCATGAACCGATTTAAATTATTTTGATCTAAGCCATAATAAATTTCAGCTCTAGTATTTAGATTTGTAGTCCATTTTAATTTTGCACTTCCATTAAGCATTTCATAAACCTCAATATTACTAAAATTAACACTAGCCCTAACAAAATTAGTAGGCAGATATGTGAAAATTAGACTTAAAATAATTATAGTTAATATTTTTTTCATAAATTTCATTTTGTAAATTATATCTATATTATAACAAATAAATTGTTAATTGTCAAATATAGTGATTGAATTAAAAAGAATAATCTGCTAGAATTCTACTATAATTATATGATATCAAATATTAACTTTAAATTAAAGCTCAAAAAAGCTATTCTCTTCTCAGGGGACATAGTGTGTCTTTATTTTTCCTTATTTTTAACATTATTAATCAGATTTCGTTCTGAATATAATAAGGAACTGTTAATAAAACATTTACCATATTTCAGTGTTATATTTGTTTTTTGGATAATAATTATTTTTAGTTTTCGATCCTACGAAACAAACAAGCCTCTAATTAAAAAATATAATCTATTTTTGACTATTTTTAATATCTCCATTATAAATTTCTTTTTAAGTGTTTTATATTTTTATATTATTCCCCAAAATTTAATTTCTCCTAAAACTATACTAGTTATTAATATTTTGGTTTTTGGAATTATTTTTTACGCTTGGCGCTCTTTAGCTGGTAAACTCCTCTACCCTCGGACAATTAAAAAAAATTGTTTAGCTATTACTAGTAATCAAGATTTGATTAAAGAAATTTTTAAAAAACCAGAGCTAGAATTAAATATTAAAGCTTGTGTAAATCTAGAAAACAATATTATTTTTTCTAATCTAGAAAGCATTGATCTGAATGAATTATTCACCTTTGTCAAAGACAATAAAATCCAAACCATAATTATTGATGATAATTTATTACCCAATAAACACATTTCTAGAGAAATATTTAAATGTTTAGAATTAAGAGTGAATTTTATTAAAACAACTGAATTTTATGAAAAATTTTTAGGAAAAGTTTCCATTACTGACATTGATAAAGTTTGGTTAATAAACAATTTTAATGAAAATGAAAAATGGACTTTTGATTTAGTTAAAAATTTTCTAGACAAAGTATTTAGTTTTATATTTTTAATCCCCTCTATTATTCTTTTGCCTTTTATAATAATTCTAATAAAATTAGATTCTCGGGGCCCTATTTTCTTTACCCAGATTAGAACTGGAAAAAATAATAAAGATTTTTTAGCTATTAAATTAAGAACCATGAGAGTTGATGCTGAAAAAGATGGACATCAATGGGCAGTAAAAAATGATCCTCGGATAACAAGAGTTGGTAAATTCCTAAGAAAAACTAGACTAGATGAAATACCTCAATTATTTAATATTCTCAAAGGAGATATGAGTTTAGTTGGTCCTCGACCAGAAAGACCTGAATTTATTGTAGATTTAAAAAACGAAATACCTTTTTATAAAGAACGTTTACTAGCTAAACCCGGTCTTAGTGGCTGGGCTCAAATTAATTACCCCTATGGTAATTCCGTTCAAGATGCTCTGGAAAAGCTTCAATATGACCTATATTATGTTAAAAATAGGACTCTTATGCTAGATTTATCAATTATTCTGAAAACTCTTAATACAATTATTAAGGGTCATGGAATGTAACCCCGCACCTTTTAAAATTTTAAAATATAACGTTATGTATCATGTT
>CAYXWT010000093.1:0-1732 GCA_964468895.1 uncultured archaeon
TACACTAACATAATATGGTTAAAAACAAATTTAACTAAAATACAATCTCATATTGAATTAAATGAAATTAATACAGAGGAATTAAAAAAATTGAGAAAGAAAAAATTAAAAAAATTAAAATATGTATGTTGATAATAAAAAATTCAAATTAGAATATTTAAAGTCAATATCTCAAAGTGATGTAACTGAAGAATTAAAGGATATTTTTGATGTTATGATTGATACTATTTTAAATAAACTTCTTAGTGCAAATAAATTAGATAAATTATATAGAATTTATGTTAGAGAATTATTATATGAAAAATTTTGGATGAATTTTAATATTAATAGAATTAACGAAAGAGATATACTATTTCATTATTTTACTGAGGTTATAAAAAGATTGATAAGTAGAGTATATGAACTACCACTACACTAAAGATGTAGTAGTTTCTACGTCACAAGCACGATGTAACCATCCACTTTGTGTAACGCTGGGTTGGTTCCTCAACCCAAAATTTCTTATATTTATGGCAGCATTTATATCTCTATCATGTGTTGAACCACATTTTTTACAAGTCCATTCTCTATCTTCCAAAATTAATTCTCTATTGATTGTACCACAATTAGAACATGATTTACTTGATGGATCAAATCTTCCTATCACACTTAAATTTTTACCATACCATTCGGATTTATATTCTAACATTGAACGAAATTCCTTCCAACCCATATCAGTTATAGCCCTATTTAACCCTGATTTTGCTGATTGACCATTAGGTAGATATTTTCCATTTTCATTCATTTTGGGTTTACATCTAGCACTCATACCTTTCACATTTAAATTTTCAATGCAGATTGTGTCATAATTATCTACCAAATATTTACTTATTTTATGTAAGTAATCTTGTCTTTGATTTTTAATGTGTTCATGAATTAATGACAATTTCATTTTTTGTTGGTTGTAATGGTTTGATCCTTTTTGTTTTCTACTAAGGGAACGCTGCTGAACCCTTAATTTTTTCATTGAAGATTTAAAGAAATCGTGGTTCTTGAATTTCTTTCCATCTGAAGTGATAGCAAAATCTTTAATACCTAAATCAATTCCAACAGTAGTTTCTAATTTAATTGGTTGTTTTGCTGGTTTAGGTACATTAGTTTCTACTAAGATTCTGATATAGTATTTATTAGTTACTGATTTACTTACGGTTACGGTTTTAATTTCACCTTTAAATTCTCTATGTAAGTCTATATCAGTAAATTTTAATTTAGGTATGAAAATTTGTTTATTGTCTTTACTTAAAAACACACCTTGAGGTAATTGAAATGATTGTTTTCTATATTTATTCTTAAATTTAGGAAAGCCAGCACCTTTAAAAAAATTAGTGTAGGCATTATCTAAATTAGACATACTCATTTGTAATGCTTGTGATGGACTTTCTTTTAACCAATCACATTCATGTTTTTTTAATTGGGTTATTTGTTTATTTAAATCAAAAACATTAAGGTGTTTTTTGTTGCCTGTGTAAGCACTTATTTTAGTTTCTAAGCCTAAATTATATACAAATCTTACTTGACCAAAAATTCTTGAAAGTAATTCTTTTTGTTCTTGGTTTGGATATATTCTATATTTATATGCTTTTAACATATAATTTATTGAAAACTTTTTTTTCCTTAAACTATATATAATTAAAAAATAATGACTTTTTTCCATTTGTTTGGAAGTCAAATTCATCTACGACACTAAAGATGT
>CAYXWT010000094.1:0-1691 GCA_964468895.1 uncultured archaeon
TTGGATCACTACCATCTAAAGTATAATAAATTTGAGTACTAGGAGTAGTACTAGATAAAGAAACTAAAGTTGGATTAATTAAATTAATTGAATCACCAGGAATTGCAATTGGATTAGCTACAGTATAATAAGATGCAATGTAAGTTCCTGAAGCCTCAGAAGATACAAGTGCACCATAATGTGAAATTGCTTTAATTGTTTGTCCAGCATTTGCAGAAATACCAGAACCATCATAAATATTTGATAAAGTAGTAGGTGGACTACCATCGGTAGTATAATAAATAATATAGCCGGTTGGATCAAGAACAGTTAAGGATATAGTTAAAGGGAATTGAGAAATATTATAACTATCTGGAACTGGATTAAAACTTGGACGATAAACTAAAACAGTAGGATCACCTTGTTTATTCCACCTGAAAGGATATCTACTAGATTTTTGGATTTGACTATTTTTTTCAACTTCAATAGATAAAAAATAAGTATCACCACAACCACCAGTTCCAATATTAATTTCAGTAACTAAAAGATCTGTGGTTATATTTGGATTTAAATTATTCATATCCTGAGGTTCTAAATTATTAACAACTAAATAATCTAGATTTCCAATAGGTACATTTTTAGAATTTTCAATAATTAATCTAAATGTACCATCATTAGAAATTGGTTTCCAAGAAAATCTTAAAACTGCATGATCCTTAGAATTCACACAATCAGAATAACGAGCATCAACAGAAACAATGTTTGGAGCAAAAGGCATATCTTTTGATTTAGATAATTTATCTGTTTGTTCTGAAATATTATTACGACTACTGCTACCTAAAGAAGTAATAATTGTAATTACAATCACAGCAATTAATACGGCACCACCAATAAGAATTAAAGTTTCTAAACTACCTTGAGCTTTTTTATTTCTTAATGGGAGCATAAAGTATTACCTTATTTATTTACATAAATATAAAAACTTGCATCAGATATATTTTCAGTTACAGAAAATAAATCACCAGAACAATTTTGTATATTTTGCATAATGCTATCTAAAAATTGAGTAGAACTAGTGCTTACTGTATATGTAGAAACATCAAGTTTACAAACACCTGTTTTTGAAATTAAATGTCTATTATACATATTTAATGAAGCTTCAATTTCTAAAACACCGGCTTCTGTATAATTATCATTTAAATATTTTTGTTTTTCTGAATCAGTAAAAGTGTAACCATGATCAACTAAATCTAAACTAACTTCGCACTCATTAAATTCATTAAAACCAAGTGAAGTATATCCAAGTAAAAAAGAATATTTTGTACCGCTTTCAACATAACTAAAACTATCTTCTTGAGTGTAAGTAACATCTGGTGTACAAGTTAAAATGTTATTTAAAAAACAAGAAAAATCAGAAGCACAATCAATTGATAAATCTTCAACAACTGGAGGTATTACATTTAAATTATTATCAAAAGGAATTATAGGATCTTGAATATTTAAATTATTATTTGTATCTAAATTATTATTAACAAAATCATTAGTAGCCATAGGAGTATTTTCAAGTAATAAAAAAACTACAACTGCAACAAGTGCTAAAACAACAAGAATAATAGTTAAAACTGGTCTCAAAATAAATCACCTTTAAATATATTTAATATTAAAAATAAGCATAGATAGAAATATAAAGGTAATTATATATTCTAAAAATT
>CAYXWT010000095.1:0-1672 GCA_964468895.1 uncultured archaeon
TTTTTATTTTTTTTCTCATTGTAAGTATATTAAATCTAATTTAATCTTATTTATATATCTTTTCCTTTTTTATCGTTGTTCACTAAGCTAACCTTAGTGAACAATTAATTTTAAAGTAATAACAAAAAATAAAAAAAAAATAAAAAATACTTTAAAATATTTATTGTTAAATGCACTTAAGACTGCCCTGAACAATATTTGAGTAAGTTGCAGGTCTTCCCTGTTTATCTTTTCCAGCTTTATCAAATACTACAAATTTAACTTTCTTTCCTACAAATACATTTTTAACTTCTTCTTCAGTAAATTCATCATCAATCTTAACTTGTTTTCCAAACGCAACCATTAATTGAACAAGTTGTGCATTTTCTGTGAAATTAGTTGCTACTCCCGCTTTTAACTGACCTAATTCTTTACCATTATCTCCATCAAATTCCCAATTATCTACTGCGATATACAAATCTGTATAATTATATTTGTGTTCTGGTGGAGTTCTAAATTCTACACTAACAACTGTTCCAGTATGAGCTCCTTCTGAAAGTCTGACACTTTTGCTAACCTTAAATGGTTTTTGAGTACTTTCTGTATTTTGAGGTGTGTTTGATTCCATGTTATTTTATCCTCCTTTCAATTCTATATTCTCTGTAAAGAGTATTATTCATCTTTTTTTCCTTGAGGTTTAAGTTCTTCAACTTTTTTTGGGAAAATAAAAAAATAAAAAATAAAAAAATAAAATAAATTTTTGTTTTATTTACATTACTGGAGCAACACTTGTAGTTATATCAGCAGTTCCTTTAAATAATAAACTTACATCAAATTCTGGTGTAAAGTCTAATGTTTCTCCTGGATATACTATAATTTGTCCTTCTGCATTATATTGAATCAAACTACTTTCAAAGTAAAAGTTACTTGCATCATTCCAATCAACCACTCCAACAGATGTTAATGGTATATACCAAATCTTAGCACCGAATGGTGTACTTGGATATTCTGCTGAATAATCATTCACAATATTAAAGTCTCCTACTGCTGGTAAATTACCTATAACACTTTCAACTAAAATTGTTTCTCCTGGATTAGCAAATCTATCATCATTGTCTGCATAATAAACTAAAACATATCCTTCTACTTCATATTCTTCAACAACTTCTGCTGAAAATTCATCTCCAACAACTGTATATTCTATTTGGACTTTCTCTCCAAGAACATCCCAATTATCAGAAGTAAAATCAACTGTTTTCTTTGTCAATTCCAAAGCACCTTTATAAGTAGTTTCAATTCCATTATTCCTTGGCAAATCACTATCATCTGAAATTTGCATTAAAACTTCAAAATCTGCATTATTCTTCATCATTAATTTATTACCTTCAAGAACTGTTCCAGCATAATCTCCTTCAACAACATAAATTCCATCTCCAATATATTCTACTGGTGATTCAACGTTTATTTGGTGAGTTGATTGTCCATAAAAAGTCAATAATGCAGCACTAACTAAAACTAAACACAAAATTGGCAATCCGAATAACATCAATTTTTTCTTATTAAAATTTCTTTTCATTTTAACCTCCTTTCAATTCTATATTTCTCATTTTTGAGCATCTTAATCATTTTCCTTTAGTATTTTTATTTTTTTAACTAATTTATATATAAAAAACATAATAATACATAAAAGAGC
>CAYXWT010000096.1:0-1540 GCA_964468895.1 uncultured archaeon
TATAAAATCTGTAAAGAAATCTATATTCTTTAACATTTTTTGTAAATCATCCATTTTTTCAGCATAATCAGCACCATCAATATCATCTAAAATACCTTTTATTTTCATAATTTTTTGGGCCTTTTTAGATTCATCAGCATCATCTTTTATATCTGTAATTATTTCTTCAATTTTAATTATTTTTTCAGCAATTTGACCTTCATCAATTAACTTTTTAAATGAAATGATAATATCTAAACTATCAGATAAAACTGCATCATCATCTGTATTTCTAATTTTCTTTTGTAATTCTAATATATCTACATTACGTTTAAATAATTCTTCTACTTTTAAATTTAGATCTGATTTCAAAGTATCATTCTCAGCAGTTAAACTAGCAATTAATTGTGATTTATTTATTTCATCATTAGTTATTTGTGAAATTAATTTGTTTATAAAAATAATTCTTTCACAAATTATGTTTATGAAATCAACATCATCTTCAAAAAATATTTTTAATTTATCAAGCTTTTCTATTTCATTATGTAACAAATAAGTTACACCTTGAACACCATCTCCATGTAAATTTTCAATAGGTGTAACTGGTGTGTAAAGTAATCTTTCTAAAACATTTTTAAGTTTACTTTTATCAGACTGTAATTTAGAAATTTTAACTTTCAAGCCTTCATTCTCTACTGTTAATTTCCTTTTCTGAGTATTATAAGTTTCTCTTAATCCATCGAAATCTTCAAAAAATTTAGAATAATCAAAACCATCAGCTGTTACATAAACTGCTGCATCTAATCCTTCTAATGAACAAAGACTAATTATTAAATTTTCATTATTTGCTTCTAATTCTTCAACTTTTTCTTCTAAATCTTTTATCTTTAAGATACCATTTAAAACATCTAAATTTAAGGAATTAATTTTTAAAATCTTACTTGCTACAGAATCTTTTAAAGAAGAAATATTACCTTCCAAAACTAAAATCTTTGCATCCAAAGCAATATTAGGACTTGTTAAATCTAAAACATCATCTAATAATTTATTAATACGCTCATTTCTGTTATTAACAGCAATACTTAAGTTAGATATATCTCTAAGTAAAACACTTGTAAAAGTATCACGTTGTCTTAAAAATTCTTCCATAGAAATTACAACAGGCCCAGAACTAGAATTAAATAAATAATAAGTATTAGGATCAACACTTCTTAAATCCCCTAATAAATCTGTAAGATCTTTAGATATATAAGGATGAGGAAATATAAGTGAATGATCTTTACTATAAAAATTAAGTATTTTTTGTTTTATATTATAATCACTAAATTTACCTGCATCTTCCTTACATTCATTAATTATAAAAGCATAAGTAAATTCATAATTTTTACCTTTAATTAATTCAGGATTATCTATTGTTTCATATTCTTCTTTTGTTCTTGTAGGATAATAATCTGCTTTAGCTTTATTTCCTGCAAAATCTGAATATTTATAAAATGCAATTAAAATACCATCTATAGTATTTTCAATTTCTAAATCTAATTTGTTTTCTTTAAAATTACTT
>CAYXWT010000097.1:0-1529 GCA_964468895.1 uncultured archaeon
CTTCTTCTGGACTTTTTATATTTATAGAAAAAAGTAAACTTTCAGAATCTACAACAGATCCACGTTGAGTAGTACCATAAAGCATAAGTGGGTTTTTTAAAGATTCAAAATATTCTGAACCTTTCACTTTTAAACTAAATGTTTTAGAGCCTCCAATAGGTACTAATGTATTTGAAGACAATGGTATTAATTCAACACTATTATTTCCAAAAGTATGAAGATACTGTACATTCTTTTTATCAAAACCAAGTATATTAACTGCTTCAGCACATTCATTTAAAACTGTAATTAACTTCTCTTTAGTTTGTCCAATAATTAAATCATAAGTTAATTCTTTAGGTTTAACTTTAAGACAATGAGCTCCAGACATTAAAAATATATTTTTAACAGTTGTACTAACTTCAGCATTATTACCAGGTGCATTACCACTTATTCTATAAACCATGTCATCAATAGCTGCATCTCCAAACTTACCTTTATATTGTACTTGAATAGTTAAACTATCTCCAGGTCTTAAAAGATCTTTAGTTGGAGGCATAAATTCAACTTGTAAACTTGAATTTAATATACCATCAATTTTTGAAATTTGTATATCTCTAATAGGGACATTTGATTTATTTGTAACTATAAAAAAATTATTAGTTATTGCTGCATTTTGAGCAGAGGTTTGACTTAATGAAACTGGTCTTAAAAGTGGCACAGCATAAAGTGCTGAATCCATATCAAAAAAAGAAATATTTAATTTAGAACTATCTATAACATATTTGACATTATCCCACATTATTTCATATTCATAAGTTTTGTTTGTTTTTCTAAGTTTATTATTTTTAACAATAACATCATACTCATAAACATCACCTTCATTAATTGTAAAAGAAGGCAAACTAATTTCTAAACCATCATCACCACCAATTTTTTTCTTAACAATTTCTGGAGATAATTCAATAGATTCAGAACATTTATTTTCTAAATATATTTGATTTGTATTTTCTGCACCTTCATTTTCTCCAACATAAAAATTAATTATAGATGGTTTTATTTCTAAACAGCTTTCTACAATTTTCCCTCTAACTATTAACACATCTATTTTTTTTGCAACTTGTTTATTACCTATATATCCAAAAATTGTAAGATTAGCTTTAGCTGAAGTAAATTTAGAATCTAAATCAACATTTGCTACTAAATCAACTGATTCACTACTATTACCAGATATATCTATAACTAATTCAGCACTTAAATCTAAAGAAGTTACATTTCTTAAAAATTCTCTTTTATAAGTTAAATTTGTAATTGGTTGAGTAGAAGAATTTCTTAAAATTATACTTTTAATTCCTGTTGTTTGATTTTCACCAATGTTTATTACTATAGAATCTGGTGCTTTGAGAACATCTAATTCAGCTACAATTATTTCTTTACTTACCTTCTGGTATCCATAAGCAGAAATATCTAATTTTAATTTATTAGATATAAAATCATGATTAATAATATATTTTCCATTTTTTCCATTTAAATTATTTCCTTTTATAGAA